>JBLNCH010000088.1:0-2568 GCA_050260485.1 Bacillota bacterium
TGTTACTACTCCCGAACAGGCTAAGATAGCAGAAGAAGCCGGGGCCTGTGCGGTTATGGCTTTAGAAAGAGTACCTGCTGATATCCGTGCTGCCGGTGGTGTGGCCAGAATGGCAGACCCTACGGTTATTCTAAGGATCATGGATGCGGTTACCATACCCGTGATGGCCAAGTGCAGGATCGGCCATTTCGTAGAAGCGCAGATTCTGGAATCACTGGGAGTAGACTATATTGACGAAAGTGAAGTGTTGACCCCGGCAGACGAGAAATATCACGTGAATAAACATGCATTCAATGTTCCCTTTGTTTGCGGTGCCCGCAACCTGGGGGAAGCCCTCCGCCGTATCGGTGAGGGAGCGGCGATGATCCGCACCAAGGGTGAGCCCGGTACCGGAAACGTGGTGGAGGCGGTCCGACACATGCGCCAGGTTATGGATGATATCCGCTGGCTTAAAGGGCTGCCCAAAGAGGAATTGATGACCGCAGCCAAAGACCTTCAGGCACCTTATGAACTGGTATTGGAAGTAGCCAAAACCGGACGCCTGCCGGTAGTGAATTTCTCGGCTGGGGGTATTGCCACCCCGGCAGATGCAGCCTTAATGATGCAACTGGGTGCTGACGGCAATTTTGTGGGGTCAGGCATTTTCAAGTCTAGTGATCCTATGGCTAGAGCCAAAGCTATAGTGGCTGCTACCACCTACTTCGACGACCCGAAAGTTCTGGCAGAGGTCTCCAAGGATCTGGGAGAGGCCATGGTCGGGGTGGACATCAAGACCCTATTGCCCGAAGAAAGGATGCAGGAACGTGGCTGGTAAGAAGGTAATTGGCGTCCTGGCTCTCCAGGGGGCGTTTGCCGAGCACCAGGCGGTGTTATCGCGGTGCAAGGCGGAAGCTATCCGGGTCAGAAGCAAAGAGGACATAAAGGCAATAGACGGATTGATCATTCCCGGTGGGGAAAGTACCACCATAGGACGGTTATTGGTCGATTACGACCTGGGAGAGAGCATAATCGAACGGAGCAGAACTGGGATGCCGGTTTTTGGCACCTGCGCCGGTATGATTGTGATGGCCAAGGAGATCAACGGATCTGAGCAGTATTCTTTGGGTTTGATGAATATCTCCACTCGGCGTAATGCCTTTGGACGCCAGGTTGACAGCTTCGAAGCAGATCTGGAGGTTAAATGGCAGCGAAAAAAAATTAAAGGAATCTTTATACGCGCTCCATACGTCGATCGGGTTTGGGGAGATGCCGAGGTACTTTCCATGTATGATGGGAAAGTGGTCATGGTCAGAGAAAAGAACCTTCTGGCTTGCTCATTTCATCCCGAATTAACCTCGGATCTTACTATTCACAGGTACTTCCTGAGTATGGTATAAAAGCATTGTCAAGCTTTCTCTGGTATAATATAATACGTAAATAAGTTATATGTCGAAACGTAATGAAGGGGAAAAGGAAAGTCCAACTGGCCAAGAGAACCGGTGGTTGGTGTGAACCGGTGCAGGGATTTGTCCGTTCCACCCTGGAATGGGTTGCGATGAGCAACAACGGTGATTCCGTTACCATCACAAGAGTGAGTCAGCATTTGCTGACTAACAAGGGTGGCAACGCGGGAACCTCTCGTCCCTGAAAGGCGAGAGGTTATTATTTTATATGGAGGAGAGCATTTATGAACGTTGAGCAGCAGTATTTACTCTTGCCGGGACCGACTCCGGTTCCGACCAGTGTGTTGCGGGCTATGAGTAAGCCCATGATCAATCACCGGGGACCGGAATTCAAAGAGTTGCTGGAAGAGGTCACTGAAGGCGTCAAAAAAGTCTACCAGACCCAGAACGAGGTGGTAATATTTCCTGCGGCCGGTACCGGGGCTATGGAAGCCGCAGTTGTAAATTTCATATCCCCCGGAGACAAGATCGTGGCCATCTCCATAGGAGTTTTCGGGGATCGGTTTGCCCAAATTGCGGCTGAGTTTGGTGCGGATGTTCATAAATTGGATTTTCCCTGGGGACAGCAGGCTGATCCTGAAGTGGTAAGGGATGTCATGTCTCGGGACAAAGAACACCGGATCAAAGCAGTCCTGGTTACGCATAATGAAACCTCTACCGGGGTGGTAAACGATATCAAAGCCATAAAAGATGCTATGGGAAACCATCCGGCATTGCTGATGGTGGATGCGGTAAGCGGACTGGGAGCCATGGATCTTCCTACTGATGATTGGAGCCTGGATGTGGTGGTTAGCGGTTCGCAGAAGGCATTTATGCTGCCGCCGGGACTATCGTTTATGAGCGTCAGTCCCCGGGCAATCGAGATAGCAAAGAAATGCAAGAATCACAAGTTCTATTGGGATCTGGATTCGGCTCTAAAATATCTTAAGAAGGGACAAACCCCGTATACTCCCGCAATATCGCTCTTTTTTGGATTACAGGAAGCCCTGAAGCTGTTGCTTGACGAGGGAATCGAAAATGTTATTAAGAGACACAGGTTCTGCCGGGATCTGGTAAGAACCGGAGTCAAAGCCATGGGTCTGACTCCACTGGCAGATGATAAGATTGCGTCCTGTTCACTAACCTC
>JBLNCH010000089.1:0-6647 GCA_050260485.1 Bacillota bacterium
CCCTTTTCATACTATGGGGATCAGTCGGGACGGCCTTCGCCGCTATCCCTCAACCAGCACCAGAATTCTACGTTTTGGATCAGGCTCATGTTCTCAAGGCTGAAACCAGGTCCTATATTATTGATGTCAGCAGCCGGCTGGCCGAAAAGACCGGTGCCCAGGTGGCGGTTGTAACCCTGAATAGCTTGGAAGACGAACCCCTGGAGGATGTATCCTTAGGAATCCTGCGGGAGTGGGGACTGGGTGACAAGGAGCAGAACAACGGGGTCTTAATCCTGGTAGTGCCTGCAGAAAGGCAGGCCCGCATCGAAGTGGGATATGGGCTGGAAGGAGCCCTGCCAGATGGCAAGACTGGTCGCATTCAGGATGAGCACATGATCCCGGCTTTCCGGCAAGGGGATTATGATCGCGGGATACTCCAGGGTTATCAGGCTATTATTGGTGAGATAGAGCAGGAATACGGGATAGTGGTAGGTGAACCGGCGGCCACCCAGCACCAGACCGGTACCCGGGGAGATGCGGGACAATCACTGCCCCCGTGGGCAGTAGTATTAATGGTTATTGGAGCCTTCATTCTCCTGTGGCTGGATCACCGCTTTCTTGGCGGCTTCATAACCGGTATGCTCTTCAGCATGCTTTTGCGGGGAAGAGGTGGCGGAGGCTTTGGTGGCGGAGGCTTCGGTGGCGGTGGCGGTTTTGGCGGCGGAGGAGGCTCAGGTGGCGGCGGTGGCAGCAGCCGCGGCTGGTAATCAGAAGACAAATAATATTTGTACCAATAATTAATATGGACGTAAATCCGGACGTTCCGATATATAGGCTAATAACAAAAGCCCAAAAATTTCAGGTCGGTAATTGACGATATCTGTTCTGTTAAAATTGTTGCAAGGGAAAGATCGCTTTATTATCAATGCAAGTGTAATGTAGATATTGAGGTGGATAAGAAGACCCCCCTTGGGGTGGCTCCGAGGGACCAATATTTTGTTGTAGTCAGTTGAGATATCTGATTACGAAATATTGGTTTTCTTGTTTTTACAGAATTCATGCTTGACCGGCCGCCCGGCTTATTGTAACAACGGGCAGTTCTTTTTTAAGGCTCGCCCGAACTTTTGTCTTGCCCCAGGTACATTAAAACCTAATTTATGGAAACCGATCATCCGGACGCAACATATTGACTCGTCAACAGTGATTCAGGTTACAATGAAGTCAATATTCTACAGGATTTTACCTGACAACTGTTAGAGGATAATTTATAATTAGGGGTAACCCCCAAAGGATTTTTCTGGAAATAATCTTAACCTCTTAAGTGTCATGGCAATTGTACACAATGTTAGGGCTTATTGTCCGTTGCTGTCCGAATTCCGATTATCTTCACGCATTGGTCAGAACGGACTCTGGTAAATTCACAGGTTTTTTGGATTACCTTCTAAGTGGGGGAAACAGTTGTGACCAATGCCAGAAGTCTTGAGGAAAGACAGGATGCGTATAACACGGCCAAATCTATTGGGAATTATCTCCACCTGTACTTTGAAAAGGGCGAAGGGGTACGACTTGGTGAAAGCTGTGTCGTAAGCCTGAAAGCTCATGAAGTGGCTACCGTTCTTAAAGGGCACGTCAAAATCTTTACCAACCAGGATGCTGGACAGACTCTGTTAGATTATATTGAACCAAACATGGTGGTCAATCTGAATGTATTCCACCGGCCTGGTGTACTTGACCCCTGTGCAGTAGCTACTAAGATCTGGTCGGCTATTGAAGACTATATCACCATTGAAATCCCTCGCCTTACCGCGGCAGATGACGAGAAACTGGAGCACATGACTGATTATGCCATGAAGCTGCAGGTATCTACCCGGGGAGGAAAGGGCCTGGTATGGGACCTGGTTTCCGGCAAGGTCGAGCCGATTGAAGCTTCGCAGCGTGGCCGCAATTTCGTCCAAGTTTTAGGCAAATTGACAAGTGATAAATACGGGATAATTCTGCCGATTGCCGAAGCGGTTGAAGCGGCCATTGTCGAAGCCGGTCTGGAACTGGGTAAAGTAAAACGGATTTCGCACATCATGGCAAAGACCAAAGAAAAACAGGAAATGGCTGCGAGTATTCCCATACCTTGGAGAAGGTTTAAGAATGCTAATTATCAGTTGATGAAGGAGAATCAGAGTCAACTGGTAATGAAGCTGGCGGAGAAGTTCGGCAGCATTGAAGACCTGGAAGATTTCGTGGAGACTTTTTCCACCAGGTTGTTTAGGAGAACAGCCCAGTATGAGCAAAAACGCAAATGGGGTAACCTTGAGGAGCGAACCCAGCAATTAAGAGAACTGGGACTGATTAAGAATACCTTGTTGGGACCTGTTCTAACCAAGGATGGAAAGGAGATGCAGCAGTATCTAATCAAGCATAAATGTGAACTGGAAGCAGATATGCGCCGCAAGATCAGGCAATCGCCAGGGCGTTCCGGACACTACCATAAAGTGGGCAGCAGTTCTCAGAAGATGTCTCGTCTGGAATTCACCAACCGTAACAAGACTATCCGGCTTAATTCCCGTACCTGGACTGGGGATTTAGCAGTACCGGAAACGGTAATCCAGGCAAAGAAAACAGGTCTCATGAGAAACGAAGGACGGTTGAGAATATCCAAGGACGACCTATTTATATATCGTAAGCGTTCCTATGTGCCAGTCGATATCTGTCTTCTTATTGATGCCAGCGGGAGCATGTCCGGGGAAAAACGCCAGGCAGCCTGTTTCCTGGCGGAACACCTGCTGCTTACCGGTAAAGAAAAGGTGGCGGTAGTAACCTTTCAGGAGATGAGGGGACAGGTAGTAGTTCCATTTACCCGGCGGCAAAAGGATCTGATCCGCGGGTTGAATCGCATCCGGCCTGGGGGCATGACACCTCTGGCAGATGGGATAGTTACTGCCGTAGATCTGATTGTGTCCTCCAAAACACATAATCCAACCCTGGTTTTGATAACTGATGGACTCCCCAACTATCCCTTATGGAGTTTCGATTCTGAGAAGGATGCCCTGGAGGCGGCGGCTCGTATACCGAGAAATAAGATCAGGCTGCTCTGTATCGGAGTCGAAGCCAACCGTAATTTCCTGGAGAAATTAGCCGACGTCGGCCAGGGAAAGTTATTTGTCGTGGACGACCTCAATCGCAGCAATCTCATCAATATCGTTAAACACGAAAAAAGACTGATGAATATCTGTGAAAAAACTTCAGCTAATGTGAAATGATTCCGATGCCTTCAGGTTGGCAGGGGTCAGAGTGTTCCTCGGGCTGTAAGGCAGGATTGGAATGAAGGAAAAAGAATAACCCACATGGACTTAATCCTGTTTTATGGGAGTATTAATTATTGAAATGGGTGAAGACGACGGGTTCCGTCCAATAGATAACCGCCTGGTTCGGAGGGGGTGTATATGCGTAGAGTCAGCTTGGAGTATTTAAAAACAGGAATGAAAGTGGGACGTACTATCTACAATACCGATGGGCGACCCTTGTTGGTATCGGGTATGGTCCTGAATGAAAAATATATCAAACGGCTTAGAGATTATGGAATTGGTTCTGTTTTAATAAAGGATGATATGCTTGATGAAATAGAAGAACCACCGGATGTAATCTCTGAGCAGACCCGTTTGGAATCGGTGAAAACCGTAAAAGAAATCTTCAAGAATCTCGAAAATAAGAAACGGTTTGACCTCAGAAGTGTTCAAAATACGGTCAACAACTTGATAGATGAAGTTCTGAGCAATCATGAAGTCCTGGTGAATTTCACAGATATTCGGAGTTTTGACGACTATACATTCTCTCATTCGGTTCAAGTTTGTGTTCTATCAATAATAACAGGAATCTCCATGGGACTTGATCAGATAAAACTAAAGGAACTAGGGACCGGAGCACTTATTCACGATATTGGTAAGACCCGGTTAGGAAAGGAACTTCTTAACAAGCCCGGAGCACTCACTATGGAGGAATACGAGGAGATCAAACGCCATCCGGAGCATGGATTTGATATCCTGCGTGCCAACCGGGAGATTTCACTGCTTTCCGCTCACATAGCCTTCCAGCATCATGAGCGCTGGGACGGCCAGGGTTATCCCCGTGGTTTGCGAGGACAGGATATTCACCTCTATTCACGAATAGTATCGGTTGCGGATGTCTTTGATGCCTTAGTCGCAGATAGGCCATACCGAAAAGCTTACTCCACCTGCCAAGCCGTATCGCTAATGCGTCGCATGTCCGGGAGTCAATTTGAACCCAACACCCTGGAAGCCCTTCTCGCGAACATCGCTGAGTATCCCATTGGAAGCGTGGTAGCGCTGAGTTCCGGGGAAGTAGGGGTGGTGGTAGATACCAACAAAGAGATGCCAACCCTGCCGGTGGTCAGGGTAATATTCAATAAACGGTGGAAGCCTTTATCCGTTATAAGAGAGATTGATTTGACAAAGGATACTTCAGCTCGTATCAGCAGGGTACTCAGCGAAGAAGAGGTATCACAATTGTTTAGAGACCTGCTGCCTGTTAGACAGATTGCTACCAGTACCTGACCTTAACCCAGTAAACCGGTGAAAGTAAAAGGACAGGCGTGAAATATAATGGAAATTATCGGACTGTTTGTTACTGCATTCATAGTAGGACTGTCCGGGGCTATGATGCCAGGCCCTTTGTTAACTGTCACTATTGGCGAGACTGCTCGCTACGGGATAATAGCCGCACCACTCATCGTTGTGGGGCATATAACCCTGGAGTTGCTGTTGGTAGGAACCCTGGTGATGGGTCTGACCGAGGTACTATACTCAAGCGTTCCTCAGTGGCTGGCAATATTGGGCGGGTTATTTATGCTCTGGATGGGATGGGGTATGGTAAGGGATGTATTCGCTGGCCGGGTTTCATTGCCCCCAATTAAGGAATCTGTTGCTCAAGGTGAGGCGGGACATAATTTACCGGCGGTGGATAGCAAGTCTGGCTGGACCAGGGCGAGGTTGATTTTAACCGGAATTTTTATAAGCCTGGCCAACCCCTATTGGGTTATATGGTGGGCCACTGTGGGTCTAGGGTATATTACAATCGCGATAGAGTCAGGAGCAGTTGGAGTGGCCTCCTTTTTTTCCGGGCATATTTTCTCCGATCTTGCATGGTATATTATGGTAGGAGCAGTAGTATCCGGTGGACGGAAGTTCTTCAATGAAGCTGTTTATCGAGGTGTTCTGCTGTTCTGTGGAGTCTTTTTATTCGGCATGGGAGGGTATTTTGTTTACTACGGCGTATTTTAATATTGAGAAGGGTTAGCCTGAGTGATATAAGACTTTGCTTACGAGATTTGCACAAGGGTGTATCGCGTGAGACACAATGGTGCCGGGATTGTATCAGTTAGACACAATTTGTTAAAGGTTAATACACATGAGGCTATAGACTTTTTAGATTATATGGAATAGATACTGGAGGATAAGTCAATATTTATTTAAATTCGAGAGACAGGACTTGTGTTGGCATAGCATTTGCATTTTAAAGATTGGTGGAGGCTCTTTATAAAGACTGAAGTTGATTGGAATCACTTCTTCCCAAGAAATCTGATTGGGATTAAAAAAATTTGAAGATTCCAACTATACTTGTGTTATGATAATAAGAGCCTATCCAATATGTAGCTAGACTTCATGGCAAAAGGGGGGGTGCTCCACAGACAAAGTTTTTGGTCATGGTCCCATTTAATTCATAATGCAAGACTTAACGAATACAATTCAGTAAGTTGAGTATATGGGTAAGGGACGATGACTGGAGTTTTCTGTAGGCATGTCAAAATCTCTTAGAATGAAGGGGAGGGTGTAAGTTGGATCAGGCAAAATGGATTAGTCTTAAAATTCACATGATTCTTGGGCTTATCATTGCTACTTGCGTTGTCTTGGGTGTTTATGTTATGGGTCTGTTTGGGATTCATGCTGTATGGCCCGCATTCTGTGTTATGATTTTTTTCTTCCTGATGGGAGCAGACGTCAAGAATATTCCTACTATTATGGTCGGGGCAGTTTCCGGTTTGATTTTTGCGTTCCTGTTGGTTACCGCTCTTACTCCGCTGCAGCAATCCATCGGCGATCCGGCAGCAACACTGCTGTTAGTCTGGATAGCTGTTTTCGTCATTGCAGCTCTGGGAGAAGTGCTGCCAATGATTTGCAACAACTACGCTTTTGCTTATTTCACTATTGCTCTTATTGAGATCCCGGTTGTCGCGGAGAAAGCTGTTGGAGCAGCAATGAAGAGTGGCGTAACTGATCCTGCGGCGATAGCTGCTGCAGCATCAAAAGCCATAATCAGCAGTTCGGTGCAATGGGGTCTGACCGCAGTCATCGGCGGTGGTGCTGTGCTCGCAGTTATTATTGCCTGTATCACCCTTGGCCGTAAGGCAGGCATACTGCCTCCAGCTGAAGCAGGTCACTGATAACAGCAACAGGATTAAAAAAAACGGGGGACTAAAATCCCCTGTTTTTTTTACCCTTTTTCCTCATTTGTTCGACAGCCTTGGAAAAAATTAAGATGATAACTAGAAGGTTTTTTGGATTGCATCTTGAATTTATAGAATGCGAAATACTATTCGTAGTAAAAACTATGTAAAAGGAGAGTGTATAGCATGCGTTTGAAAGACAAAGTTGCCA
>JBLNCH010000090.1:0-3593 GCA_050260485.1 Bacillota bacterium
AAAACCAATCGGCATCTCGCCATGTTCCGCTTGGTACAGGACCTGACCCGCTATCCCTCTATTACTCAGTCCGGTCCTGCATCCCTGGTGATGAAATAGTCACATGAACCTGTAATTCCTGTTCCAGTTTCAACCGATAGGACTATTGGCCTGGGACTTGAGGTCCTAGCGCAGTGTCTGCGTTATGAGCTATCATTAATTAAGACTCGGTATAATTATCCATGCAAAAATCGCATGCCCATGTCACAAATCTTTCCCTGGTGTTGTCTTAACTACGGAGTCCCGGAGGTGCACCCCGGGGAACGAGTACTCAAACCCCGTTGGCTGGAGCAGAACATGCAAGAAGTAGAGCTGAGAAAACTGTTTGATGAATACTACCTGCCGGTTATGCGTTATTTGAGCCACCTGACCGGTGAGGTAACCGCTGCTCAGGATCTCTCGCAGGAGGTGTTTCTGAAGCTCTACTACCAGGGCCTTGCCGAGCCGGGCAGTCCCCGTGCCTGGCTTTTTCGAGTCGCTTCCAACCTGGGGTACAACTACCTGCGCCAGCAGGACCGGGTACAGCGGGAGACAGCAGTGTATCAGACCAATCAGGGATCACCCGGCCTCGAAGAACTGCTAGTCAGAGGTGAAGAGAGGGTTACGGTTCGCCGGGTCCTGCAGTCTCTATCGGAGCGAGACCGGACCTGTCTGATCATGAGGTTCTCTGGCTTTTCGTACCAGGAGATTGCCGAGGTCATCGGGGCGAAAAAAAGCTCAGTGGGGACCATCCTGCTCCGGGCTATGCAGAGGTTCCGGCGCGAGTATGAAGACAAAGGGGAAAGATCAGATGAGCTGTTATGAGGATCATGTCCTGCTGGCATACCTGGATGGAGAACTAAAGTCTGAAGGCATGAAAATAGAAAGTCATCTGCAGCAGTGTAACCGGTGCCAGGCACGATTGCGGACTCTGGCGGATGATGTACAATACCTGGAGGGTGTTCTGGCAGAGCATCTGGAAGAGGTTGAGCTGGACAACACCTTCAAAGAAGAGTCATGGATCAGGTTGAAATTCAAGTTGAATAATGACCACAGGCCAAAGACGAGGCAGCAGACTATTAAGATGCGCAATAATCAACTGCGCCTGGTGGCAGCAGTGGCGGTATTCCTTTTGCTCGGGAGTTTCTCCTTCGGAGGTGTCCGAAGAGCAGTATCGGATCTCCTGTCCGTTTTTCGAGTGGAGAGGATTGAGACTATAACCATTAGTCCCCAGTATATGGCGCAGATAGATGAGGCGGTTCAAAACGGTATCGAGAGGGTTGATATTAAGGGTCTCGGAACCTTTAGAGTGAATGGGTCCGAAGAGACTATCCGGGACTGCAGCCTGGCTCAGGCCGAGGATAGCCTGGGCTTCACCATCCTGAAACCGGACATGGCCGGTTACGGGGAGCCCCAGACAACTCTTGTAAAACATGCCTTAAGGAGCCTGACTCTTAACGTACCCGGCATAAACAAATTGATCAGGGACCTGGGAGGAACCCGGTTGCTGCCTCAGGAACTTGATCAGCAGACCATTATTTTAAGTACTCCCTCCCAGGTTTTTCTAAACTATCAATCACCGGGGCTACCTCCGGTTTCGATGGTTCAGATGAGAAGCCCGGAGCCGGTGGTTCCCGGTAATGTAAATGTGGAAGAGGTAAAAGATGCCCTGCTCAGTCTGCCTTTCTGGCCGGAAGGGATCAGACAGCAGATAGCAGGAATCGATGACTGGAGACATATCATGGCCATACCCGAGAATGCCAATGTCCAGCCAGTAACCGTGCGCGGTAACCAGGGGATTTTTTGGAATAACCCCGAACCGTCTCAGTATTCCTCCACCACCGTGCTGTGGAGCGAGAAGGGGATCACCTACAGCATAAGCGGGCAGTTGCCCCTGGAAAAGATACTGGAGTTCGCCGAAGGAATGAAATAAGAATGGTTATTGAGACCTTTAACCTGACTAAACTCTATGCCCGCAAACCAGGCTGCCGTGATATCTGCCTCTCGGTTCCCAAGGGACAGGTCTTCGGCTTTTTGGGTTCGAAGGGAGCGGGCAAGAGCACTGTGGTCAAGACCCTGCTCGGTTTGCTGAAGCCTACTGATGGACATGCTCTGATTTTGGGATGTCCGCCTGGTGACAAGCGGGTGCGCAGAAAGATTGGTTTCCTTCCGGAACACTTGCGCTTTCAGGATTGGCTCTCCGGCCAGGAACTCCTGGAGTTTCACGGTGCGATGTACGGGATGGAACGAAGATATCTTAAGCAGCGCATTCCAGCGGTACTGGAAATAGTGAGTCTCCGGGGGCGGGAGAAAGAGCGGATCAAGTCCTACAGCAAGGATATGCAGCAGCGCCTGGGCATTGCCAGCGCTCTGTTACCGGACCCTGAACTTATCTTTCTGGACGAACCCTCCTCAGATCTCGACCCGATAGGCCGTAAAGAGGTGCGGGATATAATCAGGAATCTGCGCTCCCAGTCGAAGACAGTCTTTCTCAACAGCCACCTGCTGAGCGAGGTGGAGATGACCTGTGATCAAGTGGCATTTATCAAACAGGGGATGATCCTGGATCAGGGGAAGATATCCAATTTTACAGCCGGTAAACGGCTGATCAGTATTCGCTATGAAGGCAGTGCGCGGATTTTGGAGCTGATAAGGGAAATGAGCCAGGAGGTATGTGTCGAGAATGACCGGGTTTGGGTTACAGTTGCCTCGGGCGATAGGATACCGGACCTGGCAGCTATTGTGGTACAGAATGGCGGAAAACTCTTTGAAATGACAACCTCTAGCTACTCTCTGGAGGATGTCCTTAATAACATAATAGGGGAAGACAGCTGATGTTTGCCATTGCCCGCCTTACTTTCCGCGAGATACTGAATAAACGGAGCCTGTTGCTGGGACTGCTTTTGACAGTCTTGTTTATGGTACTCTTTACGCTGGGACTCTATTTCGTGGAGAAGAATATGCGGGATACTGTTGAATTGGTGCGCCTGTCGTTGGCAGGAGAATTGCTGACCGCCGGTCTCTTTGTCAGCGGCATGATGATATCTGCTGTCACGATTTTCTCTTCAGTGGGGAGTATTTCCTCGGAAATCGAAAACGGAATTATGCTGGCCACCGCCGCCAAGCCGCTGTCCCGTACCCAGATTTTCCTGGGCAAGTACGCCGGGTTGGGCTTGGCATTGGTGGGTTACAGCCTCCTGGTGTTTATCGCTGCCAATATGATTGTGTGGCGTATATTCCACTTCCATACAGACGGCTTTCTTAGCGCTATGGCCGTGTTTGCCCTGCAGCCCCTGGTATTGTTGGCGGCAAGCCTGTGCGGAAGCACCTTTCTCAGTACCCTGAGAAACCGCATATTCATGCTCATGCTCTTTAGTGTGGCTTTTATCGGTGGAATGGTTGAGTATGCCGGGGTGCAGATGTCCGCCGTATCGTTAACCGGGGGTGCAGGAGAAGCCGTTGCGGCCTCTTCACTTACCATGATAGGTATAATGACCAGCCTCCTGATGCCGGTCGATTCATTATATCGCCTCGCAAATTTTATAATATTATATGGCAGCTCAGTTCCCTCCCAG
>JBLNCH010000091.1:0-4848 GCA_050260485.1 Bacillota bacterium
ACTGCTCACAAGCGTAACCGACCGTGCAATCACTTAGTATCTGCGTCCGAGCCGGGTTGTCCGCAGCCCGAATGCCGGCTGTGTTTGAGAGCGATAGCCCATATATAGCCCGTGGACAAAATTCCCTTAACCACGGGTTTCATCTTTAATAGGCAGATTTTCGGCCCCAGGTAATTATGTTATTGCGGAAGAATCATTCGCAGTCAAATTGAATCTCAGGCAGGAATGTTAAATATGATGTATAATAAAATTAATGGTATAGCCTTAATGCTGGAAAACATCGTAATAGCATACCATAAATAAGCAGTTTAGGAGGTAGAAAAAAATGAGTACGAAGATAACCCTATCGGTACTTAAGGCTGATGTAGGCGGTTTTGTTGGACATGGCAGTGTCCACCGCGATATGTTGGAGGAAGCGAAGAAAAACCTGGAACAGGAAGGAAAAGATATATTAACGGATTTTTTCGTTACCAACGTGGGTGATGATATAAACCTGGTGCTCACCCACCGGGAAGGAATCAATTCGAGAGAAATCCATACGTTAGCGTGGACTACATTTCTCAAATGTACAGAAGTGGCAAAAAAATTGAAGATGTATGGTGCCGGTCAGGATCTTTTATCCGATGCCTTTTCCGGCAATATAAAAGGTATGGGACCGGGAATAGCAGAAATGGAATTTGAAGAAAGGACCAGTGAACCGGTTATCGTTTTTATGGCGGATAAAACTGAACCGGGAGCCTGGAACCTACCGCTTTACAAAATATTTGCCGATCCGTTCAATACCATAGGTCTGGTTATCGATCCCAAGATGCATGCCGGCTTTGTATTCGAAGTGATGGATTTAATCGAGGATAAACTAGTCAGCTTTTCTTGTCCGCAAGAAATCTATGACCTATTGGTGTTCTTAGGTGCTTCCAATCGTTTCGTAGTCAAAAGCGTATTCAACAGTAGCGGAGAAATAGCTGCCGTCTCCTCAACTCAGAAATTGAACCAAATGGCAGGTCGTTATGTAGGAAAAGATGATCCGGTGCTGATAGTACGTTGTCAAAGCGGATTGCCGGCGGTGGGAGAGGTGCTTGAACCTTTTGCCAATCCCCATTTGGTGGCGGGGTGGATGCGGGGTTCCCATTACGGCCCAATCATTCCGGTATCACAGAAGAATGCAGTTCCGACGCGTTTTGATGGTCCGCCTCGCGTAATTGCGATGGGGTTCCAGCTGGCTAAGGGAAAACTTATTGGTCCGCAGGATCTGTTTGCTGATGTTGCCTTCGACAAAGCCCGGCAAACAGCCTTGGAAATAGCTGATTATATGAGGAAAATGGGGCCTTTTGAACCACATCGCTTGCCTCTGGATGAAATGGAGTATACCACCATGCCTCAGGTAATGAGAAAACTAAAAGACCGGTTTAAATAAGCCCTGTCTTAACGATCGTTGCTAGCTTGATCATTGATTGGACAACCGGCGGGTGGCAGATAACCGATCGGCCTTTGTCTCGTTTGACCGGTTATCTGCCATCGCCGGTTTAATAAGAAATTCCCGGCATCGTTTCAGCCTGAAGCATCTCTCTCTGACCGATTTGCCAAAGGGATATTATCCGTAAGTGATCAGAATCCATTGGAGGTTTAAGAGAACTGAAGGCGAGTACACTCCATTTCGCAGATACATCATCATCGCTGACTCTGAATTAAACTATGTACCCTGCCATAAGAGCCCCCTCTTGGTTCGGATCTAGGAATAATTTCTGATAACCAGCTCTGTAATTGGACCTCTGCTGTCAGAACGGCAGTTTATGCTACGCCTGGCCCACACAGTTCTGATATCATAACCTTTGTATAATTCCCGCACCAGTTCAGTATCCGAATTGCTCAACATCAGGAAACATTTCTTCCGATCTAATTGTTTAAAGACCTCAGCCAGCCTTATTTGCTCCTTTTCACTGAAAGACTCGGCTGTATAGCTGGTAAAGTTCGCCGTGGCAGATAGCGGATGGTAGGGTGGGTCCAAGTATACAAATGCGCCCCGTTTGGCATGCTTCAGGATCAGGCTGAAGTCCTCGCATATTAATTTAGTCTTTTTCAATGTCCTGCTTACCAGGCACAGATTGGATTCGTCTACGATTTTCGGATTCTTGTATCTTCCAAAGGGAACATTGTGCCTGCCCTGGCGATTAACACGCCACAGACCGTTATAACCGGTCTTGTTGAGGTAAAGAAATCGCGAAGCACGTTCAACCGGACTGAGTTCTTCCGGCTGCAGCGCCCGGATTTGATAGTAATGGGCTGCCGTATTTTCGTGCTTTCTCAGGTCGGCCAAAAGCTCTTTCAGGTGATCACGGACCACTGCATAGAAGTTCATAAGTTCTTCGTTGCTGTCTATCAATACCGCCTTTTCCGGCTGCAGGTGGAAGAACACCGCCCCGCCGCCTACAAAAGGCTCAAGGTATAGATTAAACTGCGTCTTGAGGAACAGAGGTTCAAACTGTTCCAGCAACTGTCCTTTTCCTCCGGCCCATTTCACGGGAGGACGAGGTTTGGTGCCTTCAATTCCGGATTTCGCCTGGCGCATCTTAGATTACCTTTCTCTGCAACAGCAGAATTTTCACCCCTCTTTTTATGTGTACGAGAAAGTATATCAGTTATCCTTCTCCTGATCACGGTGAAGGACTAGAGTTTACCTACCGCAATAAAACCCCATGTAGAGATCAAACTGGGAGGGAGTAAATGTTAGGAACCAAGCCGGCAGTTGCGGTTTCCTCCACAGCCAATACTCGGGGCAGGTTTGATTAGTATGACTTCCAACTTTCGCGAGACTCACCGTACACTCGGCTGGTATTTTCGTTCCAGACTACGGTATTGAATCGCCTCAGCGATATGAGCTGGGCTGATATCCTTTACCCCTTCCAGATCGGCGATGGTGCGGGCAACTTTCAGGATGCGGTCAAAACCGCGGGCACTTAAACCTAAACTGCGAAAAGCAGTTCGCAACAGGTGGTGGGCATCATCATTCAACCGGCAGTATTTTTTGATGTCCCGTGGTCTCAGCCGGGCATTGACCTGGATGCCATGGGAGCGATAGCGCTCGTTCTGGATGGAACGGGCTTTTTCTATCCTTAATCGTATAGTGCGTGAGTCTTCGGTTACAGCATTATCGGTTAGAGCTTCATACTTAACCCGGGGAACCTCCACCTGTAAATCGATCCTGTCCATAAGCGGTCCGGATATTCGGTTTAAGTATCTGGTAATCTGTAAGGGACTGCAATTGCAGTTTCTCTCTTCATCCCCGAAAAAACCGCACGGGCACGGGTTACAGGCTGCCACCAGCATAAAGTTGCACGGATAGGTGGATGACGAATGAGTCCGGGATACAGTGACCACCCCATCCTCCAGAGGCTGCCGCAGGCTCTCCAGCACATCGCGCGAGAACTCCGTAACCTCGTCCAGGAACAACACCCCGTGTTGGGCCAGGCTTATCTCACCGGGGCGAGGAATTCTTCCTCCTCCGATGATGCTGTTGGCGGTGGCATTACGGTGGGGAGAGCGAAAAGGCCGAGTACATATCAGGGGACATTCCGGATTCAGTAATCCGGCTATCGAGTAGATCTGGGTGGTATCCAGGATCTCCTGCCGGCTCATCTCCGGCATGATACCGGGGATGCGGCGGGCCAGCATGGTTTTTCCGGAACCAGGGGGACCCAATAATAGAATGTTATGTCCTCCCGCTACCGCCACCTCGATAGCCCGCTTGGCGGAGGTCTGACCCTTAATATCAGAAAAATCCTCCTGGTAAGCACCTGGTGAAACGTTTACCTCCGCCAGTTCCGTTTTGGCCAAACCCTGCTCGCCATCCAGAAATGAAACCACTTCTTTCAAAGATTGAGCCATCAGCGAAGGATAATCCACTAATGAAGCTTCAGCCTGGTTGGCTGCGGGGATAACGGCCTTAGCCTGTGGATGGTTTCGATTTAAGGATAGTATCATTGGTAAGACCCCGGGGACACCTTTAATACTTCCTTCCAGAGACAGCTCACCGATCCAGAAGAATTCATCGGGTGGGGCAAATGCCTGCTGGCTGGCCAGCAGGATACCCAGGGCAATTGGCAGATCGAGATGGCTTCCTTCCTTGCGCATGTCAGCAGGTGCCAGATTAACCGTTATGCGCTGCAGGGGAAATTGGAAACCAGAGTTTTTGATGGCTGAACGGACTCTTTCTTTGGATTCTCTAACCGCAGCAGATGCTAAACCTACGATATCAAAGCTGGGCAGACCGTTCTGCACATCTACTTCGACCTGCACCGGAACGGCTTCGATTCCGTTCAGAGTAAGGCTCTGGACTAAAGCGAACACCCAAATCACCGATCCTAATAGAAAAAGGAATAAAAGGTCGAAAATGCCAAGCACTGTATGGATTCATGGATTCGGGCAAAGGGTTCAAAAATCCTGCAAGGGAGTGAAGAGAAGAGTAGGAGCGGGAATCGTCGTTAACAGGAGAGGCCTGGAAATCAACTGCTAGTACAGCAGCAATGCAGACAAGACTCCGCGTAAGATGGCCAAAAAAAAACGGCATCCAATTAATTCCTCCTTATGAAATGCTACCATAATTAAACAGACTTGGGCAGCCCAGACTACTTAGTTTCAAGATTGGACAAACATTTTGGCCTCCGGTTGTTCTGAAAGCGAATCTTGCAGCATAATCCTGCCCTGAAAAGGGTGAATGGTATGGATTTTCGCAAAAGGGTAACAATTGGAGCCATAATTTTAATTGTCATGTGGTTGGTGGTGAGACTGCCATTCTATTATCCGGGCAAGATCCGGGATGATGCGGTTTTGGTGAAAACCGCTCATATGCAG
>JBLNCH010000092.1:0-4376 GCA_050260485.1 Bacillota bacterium
GCGTGTTCGCTATTTATGGAACGCTCAGCGGAATCAAGGTCGTTGACGCTATTGCCAATATCCGGGATTTGGGACCGGCAATAGCGGGGCTTATAGGGGGACCCTGGGTAGGATTGGGTGCAGGGTTGATAGGTGCAGCCCACCGGTACCTGCAGGGGGGGTTCACCGGTTTGGCGTGCTCAACCGCAACCATTGTGGCCGGTTTACTAGCCGGTCTGGTGTATAAGTGGAGAAAAGGGGAATTCGTCGGCGTCAGTGGTGCGGTGCTCCTGGCGATTGTGATAGAACTGATTCATATGGGATTAACCCTCCTGTTCAGCCGTCCATTTGACCAGGCGGTGGTGGTGGTTGAAACCGTAATTGGGCCCATGGTGGTTGCGAATGCCATTGGTATGGGGGTTTTTGCATTTATTATCTCCAACCTGATGAAAGAGCGGGCCACCGAGGCCGCAAAAAGAATGATTGAAGGAGAACTCCAGGTCGCCCGGGAAATTCAGATGAGTATTGTGCCACGCATCTTCCCGCCGTTTCCCGACCGGCCGGAGTTTGATATTAACGCCATCCTGGAACCTGCCAAGGAAGTCGGCGGAGACTTTTACGACTTTTTCTTTATCGATGATGATCACCTCTTCTTCACCATTGGGGATGTTTCCGGAAAGGGGATCCCGGCCTCTCTATTCATGGCGGTGACCAAGACCTTGTTTAGAGCGGAGGCCAACCGGGATACAGGTCCCCAGGAAGTGATTTACCGGGTGAATAACGCCTTGTGCCGTGACAATGATACAGGCATGTTCGTTACCGTTTTCTGCGGCATCTTAGAAACCCGCACCGGGCGGATCCATTATGCTAACGGAGGCCATAACCCCCCGTATGTAGTGCGCCAGGATGGCAGCGTGGAGAACCTGGCAGCAGGGGGAATCGCTCTCGGAGTAATTGAAGGAGTGAGCTACAAACCGCAGGAACTCGTATTAAAAGAAGGTGAACTCCTGGTTATGTTCACCGATGGAGTAACGGAAGCCATGGACCGGCAAGGCCACATGTTTACCGAAGCCAGGTTGATGGAGGTTTTGCAGAACCGTAATGAGACGGAAGCCCAGGAGGCTACCCAAAACATTTTAGCTGCGGTACGCAGTCATGCCGGCGGTGCGGCACAATCTGATGATATAACGATTATGGTCCTTAAATTTTTGCTGGCCGGGGTGGGGAGTGATTAAGGAGTTTACATACGATAAGGTTTCTATAGACTATCGAGATAAAATTCGAATGGATAAAGGAGGCGGCAGATAATGATCCAGATAAGTGAGAGGAAGCAGGATGGTGTTCTGATACTGGGGCTTGATGGGAGGCTGGATGCCAGTACAGCAAGCACCCTGGAAAAGCACCTGCTGGGGTCGATTGAAGGGGGAGAGCTCAAATTGGTACTGGACTTTTCATCCCTGGATTACATAAGCAGTGCCGGATTGAGAGTACTCCTCATGGCTGCGAAAAAAATCAAGAGTGCAGGAGGCAAGCTGGTTCTGGCATGTCTAAAGAGCCATGTCAAAGAAGTCTTTGATATCGCTGGATTCAGTTCCATCTTTCCTATTTTCTCGGCACAGGAGGAAGCAGTTAACTCCTTCTAGGCTCAAACGGTTTTGAATTCCCTGGATCATCAAGCAGCAGTTTACTCTGTCAGCGGCACAGTAGACCCCCAATATTTTAACGGGAGGAATTGCAGTGAATCTTGAAATGATCGAGCAGGTATTTCCTGCAAATGTGGAGGAGGTCCCCCTGGTGGTGGAACACGTGTCGGGTTTGGCCGAAGCGGCAGGTGTTCATCCTAAACGGATAATGCACCTCGAACTAGCGGTGGAGGAGGCAGTAATGAATATATGCAGTTATGCATACGAAACGCCTCCCGGAACCGTAACGGTACGGGTTTCAAGTGAGAACGAACGGTTTACGGTACAGCTTATTGACGAAGGGATTCCATTCGATCCCCTGGCCCTGGATGAGCCCGATATTAAAGCCGATCTGGAGGACAGGAAGATTGGGGGGCTCGGGGTCTTGCTTATCCGCCGGGTAATGGATGAGGTTCATTACGAGCGCAAAGGCCCTTCCAACATCCTGACCATGGTTATGCATCTAAACCAATAGGATCTGGCAATCAACCCGACAGGTTTAGTCTTGTCTGATCAGTTGATCATGGTCAAGGCAGATGCAGAGTTAAACAGTATATTAAGTACGTGTGTTTTGGTTTGGGGAGGAAAGAATGCTGTTTTTGAGAAGAAGCCGGTTATTAATCGCTGTATTGACTCTGAGCTTGATGATGTTTACCACCCTGGTTCCCGATATGGCCGCTGCCGCATCATCCAATAGCACAGATCCGTTGGCGGCCATGATATCCAGGATGACCCTGGAAGAAAAACTAGGGCAGATGTTTATGGTTGATTTCCGGCAGTGGAATGGTAAGAATGTGGTGGAGATCAACCCGGAGATTGAAAAGGTGATTCGGCAATACCGGCCCGGCGGGGTCATCCTCTTCAAGGAAAACGTAGTCGACATCGGACAAACAGTAGCCCTGGTGGATGGTCTGCAGAGGGCTTCAGGAAACATACCCCTCCTGGTGGCCATTGACCAAGAGGGGGGCCTGGTAGCCAGAATTGAATATGGCACGGTAATGCCCGGCAATATGGCCCTGGGTGCGATTGGCTCAACGAAGGATGTCCAGCTGGCCGGCGAGATAACCGGACAGGAGCTTAAAGCCCTGGGGATAAACGCCAACCTGGCCCCCGTAGTGGATGTAAACATCAACCCGGATAACCCGGTAATCGGGATCCGTTCATTCGGCTCTGATCCAGACAGGGTTGGTGAAATGGGAGTTGCATACATAAAAGGACTCGACTCCGCTGGAGTCGCGACTGCCGCCAAACACTTCCCCGGTCATGGTGATACCTCGGTGGATTCTCACCTCGCCCTGCCTAGCCTGCCACACCAGCTTAACCGCTTGGAACTGGTGGAACTGAAACCGTTCCAGAAGGCGATCGACCAGGGGGTTGACATGATATTGTCGGCTCATGTTACCTTCCCGGCGATTGACAACACCAAAGTGACCTCCTTGATGGACGGCCGGGAGATCTCAGTACCGGCCACGCTATCATCCCGGGTAATGACGGATCTCCTGCGCGGCCAGATGGGATTTAAGGGAGTAAGTCATTACCGATGCCCTTAAGGGTATGAAGGCAATCAGCGAAAACTTTGGGACGGAAGAGGCGGTGCTGCGCGCGGTGCGGGCCGGAACCGACATAATCCTCATGCCTGATGATTTGGATAAAGCCTATAATGCTTTGCTGCGAGCTGTTAAAAAGGGAGAAATCGCGGAGAGCAGGATCAACGAGTCGGTCCGGCGGATCTTGGCCCTCAAGGCAAAGCGGGGAATCATCCAGGTCAGTGAGACTGGTGTTAAGCCAGGTCCGGGTATTACCAACAGCCTCGACAACAAATTGAAACATGCGCAGGAAGTTGTGGGCTCTTCCGCCCACCGGAATGCAGAACGACAACTGGCGGAAAGAGCAGTCACTCTGGTCAAGAATGATAAAGATATCCTGCCATTCAGGATATGGAATGATTCCCGGATTGTGATCCTGGCACCCTGGAACGAGTATCTGGAACCGATGGTACGAACCTTGGAGGAAATCGTTAATACCCGGGGTCTATCCGGAGTGATGATCAATGGATTCACCTACACCGAAATGAAATCCCTGACTGCGGAACAGAGAGCCGCCATTGATGCAGCGGACTATGTAGTACTGGGGAGCTACAGCAGTAATGTGGCGAATCGGACACCGGGCGAGCACTGGATTCCCGATTTTGTTTCGGACGTTGTCTATTATACCAACCTGATTAACCGGCCAACTGCAGTTATGGCGATTCGCAATCCTTACGACATCATGTACATTCCGGAGGCCCAGGCCTATCTCTGCGTCTATGGGCGGGCAGCGGGGCCGAATATTCCTGCCGGGATTAGGGTAATTTTCGGCGAGGCCAACCCGCAGGGTAAACTGCCGGTAGCCATTCCCGCTGCAGATGGAAAGGGCATCCTTTATAACGCCGGACATGGACTCATGTATCAAACCTCAGCGGCCGTGCGGGGATGGCAGAATAAACTGGTGCAGAAGATTCGAGAGTCAACCCCGAGCTTCACCGATACCAGAAACCACTGGGCGGCCGCCAGTATTAACCGGTTGAAGCTGATCGGATTGGTGAAAGGCTACCCCGATGGCAGCTACCGGCCCAATAACCCGGTCAGTCAAAAGGATGCGGCCGCAGTGGCCATGAAACTGGCCGATCCAACGCTGGATAAGTCATTGGTTAATATAACATCACAGCAACCGGCT
>JBLNCH010000093.1:0-5681 GCA_050260485.1 Bacillota bacterium
GGTGGCTCTCAGGATGGTGATCTCGACCTCCTCGTCCTCTTCCTGGTCCAAATCTTCATCGATAGGGGCTACTACCACATAGTTGTTGCCTTCCATCTCCAGCTCGGCGATTAGCTCAAAGGAGTGTTCATTGCCATCATCGTCAATCAGGATCAAAACCTCGCACTCTTCACCATCATTGTCAAGATCATCTCTGAAATCGTCTCTCACTGCTACACCTCAATTCTGTTAATTAACAAATCAATTGTAGTTGTCAATCCCTTCCTTTGTCAATCACACCTTTTTTATTATTCCCAGCTATCCGGTCCAGGTAACCCTGGAGTATATATACTGCGGACAGTTTATCAATAACCCGGCGGCGCTTCTTGCGGCGGACATCAGCCCTGATCAAGGTCTCTTCGACCGCCCGGGTGCTTAATCGTTCGTCCTGGTACTCGACCGGAAGTCCCAGTTCTTGCTCCATCAAGTTGCCGAATTCCCGTACTTCCCTGGCCTTATTTCCAAGGGTACCATTCATATTGCGTGGCAGACCTACAAGAAGGCCGGTCACCCCGTATTCAATAACCAGCTTGCGCAGAGCTTCCACATCCCGCTTCCTGTCCTGGCGCTCGATAACACTTATCCCCTGGGCAGTAATCCCCAGGGGATCACTGATTGCGACCCCAATGCGTTTTTCCCCCACATCCAGAGCCAGGATTCTTCCCGTTTTCTCATACATATTCCAGCTTCCTTCTTCCCTAATCCACGGGCAGTGGAACTTAGACCACTTTTATACAGAAATCCGGGCAATACGCGGCGCAATAACCGCACAGCGCACACCTGCTCTGATCAACCGTAGTTCTTCCGTCTTCAATCGAAAGGGCCTGATAGCGACATACCTCAATACAGTTACCACAACCGCCACACCATGACTCAATATGCAGTCTGCGTTTGGCGCTACCAACCCTGGCTTCCAGTTCCGGGTCTCTCTCGCCGTTGAACCATGCGATATTGAGATCAACCTCATCCCGGCTCTTCATGCCAACCGCTACTGAGGCCAGGCCCGGGATATTACGTACATACTGAAATGCGGAATAAGCCCGGTTGATCAGGTTGCCGCCCCCTAGAGCCTTCATAGCATACAGCCCTTTCCCCCTTAACCGGGCATACTGGATAGCAGCCCCCATGGTGGTTGGTGTCCCATCCATGATGCCGATGCCGCCCTGGTTGATCAGTGGGTGGATAACCTCAATCACCGGGTGATCGGCCGCAGCCATGACCCCGGCCACCGAGTGAGTGGAAATGCCGATCGCCTTGACCAGACCCTGTTGCTTGGCCTTGATGAGATACTCTAGAGCCTCCCGGTGGCCCTCCAGAGTTTTCTCGTTCTCCTGTTCATGCAGCATAAATATATCAATAGTGGTAAGGCCCATCTCGTCCAGGGCTCGCTCCACACTTTCCTTCATGCCCTGCCAGGTGTAAGCGTACGATTTCGATGTGATAACCGGTTTGCTTCGTCTGGTTGCCAATGCCTCTCTTATGTAGGGGTAGGTGCCGTAACTCTCCGCGGTATCCAAAAAATTGATGCCTTTTTCTAGAGCATAAGATATGACCTCCGCGCCATCTTGAACATCGAGGTCGGCCTGCAGGGGACCGATCGTCAAAACCCCGAAGCAGATGGCTGATACCTTAATGCCGGTAGCCCCCAGGATTCCGTACTGCAAATAATCACCCCGGTTAAATGCGTCTTAACTATCCTTCCAGGTACTTACGGAGCAAGACCTCCAGGATCTCATCTCGCTCAACTTTACAGATCATCGTGCGGGCATCCTTGTAACTGGTAATATAAGCAGGGTCGCCCGAGATCATGAATCCGACCAGCTGGCTTACCGGATTATAGCCCTTTTCCTGCAGAGCCATATAGACGGACTCCAGTATGGTGGCCACTTTTTCTTTCCCATCCTTGCCCAACTGGAAACTGGTAGTTTCTTCAAATTCCCCAGACACTCTCCCACCTCCCTCCGGAGCAACCCGCCGGATGATCATTTACCCCGGGATCCAGCAACCCTTCTCCCGGCAGGTGATCGTCGAAACTGGATCTGGCTCTCGTCTCAGGTTTATGCAAATGGTCGGCTCCTTATATCTTTTTTCGTTAACCAAACTGAGTATTCCTGGTAACATCCCTGCCCAACATCTGCCTTATTCGCCCGGAACAAAACCTACTGCAACGACTTTTCAATGATCTCCCGGGCGGCCTGCAGTGCTTCTCCAATCTTTTCCGGCTCCTTGCCCCCGGCCTGGGCCATATCCGGCCGACCGCCGCCACCGCCACCGGCAATCTTCGCCACCTGGCCGATAATCTGTCCGGCGTGTAAGCCGCGTTTGGTCAGTTCCTTGGAAACAAAGGCTGCGAACCCTGCCTTATCGTCAATCCGCGACCCCAGGACCACAACCGAGGAGCCCAGTTTATCCTTAAGCAGCTCCGCGTTCTGTCGCAACGAGTTCATATCCGAGGCTTGAATCTCGGCGGTCAGGACCTTGATATCTTTCACCTTAACCGCCTGGTCCAAAACATCAGCGGCCTTTTCTTTCTCCATGCGGTTCTTCAAGGCCTGCAGCTCTTTATCCTTCTCCCGCAACTGCCGGAGCAGAGATTCCGCCCGTTCTGAAACTTCCGTGGGTTCGACCTTCAAAACAGCCGCCGCCTTCCGCAGTTCCTCATCGGACTGCCGGAAGCTCTCCCAGGCCCCCCCGGCGGTGATTGCTTCAATACGTCTCAGCCCCGCTCCTATACTGGCTTCGGAAACTATCTTAAACAGTCCTATTTCTCCTGTGTTTTTGACGTGAGTTCCCCCACAAAGTTCCATGCTAAACCCTTCCACCTCAACCACCCGCACCTGGTCGCCGTACTTCTCACCAAACAGAGCCATAGCTCCCATCTCTTTGGCGTCGGCCAGACTGGTCTGCCGTGCCGTGACCGGCAACAGGGACCACACTTTCTGGTTTACCATCCTTTCGATAGTATGTATCTCTTCCGGGGTCAGGGGGGCGAAGTGGGAAAAGTCAAACCGCAATCGCTCCGGTTCTACCAGCGAGCCCTTCTGCTGGGCATGATCTCCCACGGTATCCCGCAGGGCCTGGTGAAGCAGGTGGGTGGCGGTATGGTTGGCGGCCGTCGCCTTCCTGCGACCGGCATCGACCTGGGCCAGCACCTCCTGCCCCTGACGCATGGTCCCTTTTACCGTTCCGTAATGAAGAATCCAGCCGGCCACCTTTTGGACGTCTGTAACCGTCATCTCACCCTCCGGACCTCTTATTACCCCTTTGTCCGCGGTCTGCCCACCACCTTCCGCATAGAACGGGGTCTCCAGGAGGACCACCACAGCTTCCCCTCCGGTTATTGATTTTACTCCCTCTCCATCCTGAATTATTGCCAGTACCTCCGATTCCCACTCCAGACACTGGTAACCTACGAAGTCGGTGGCGTTTTCGCCTTCCAGGAGGCCGGTGATTGATTTTTCCAGGGCAAAAGCCTCTTCATTCTTAAATGATTTGCGACCGCGTTCCTTCTGGACTTCCATCATGGCTTCAAAGCCATCCTTGTCAACAGTCAAACCGTATTCTTCCGCCACATCCTCGGTCAGATCAATGGGAAAGCCAAAAGTGTCATAGAGCATAAAGGCATCCTTGCCCGGTATTACCTGGCTTCCCTGCTCCCGAAGGCGGGCCACAATATCCTCCACTTTGCGCAGGCCATCACTGAGGGTGGTAAAAAACCGTTCCTCTTCCATGCGAATGACCTGTTCCACAAACTGCTGTTTCTCCTTGATCTCGGGATAAGCACCGCCCATTACCTCGATTACCACTGGTACTAATTTATAGAAAAAGGGCTCGTTCAGGCCCATGATTTTTCCAAAACGCACGGCGCGCCTCAGTATGCGGCGCAGCACATAACCCCGGCCCTCATTACCCGGCAGAATCCCGTCAATTACCAGAAAAGAGCAGGCCCGGATATGGTCGGCAATAACCCGGAAGGGAAACCCCTTGGGTCCCTTATCATACCTCTGACCGGTCAGACCCTCGATTTCCTTGATAATCGGAACAAAGAGGTCGGTTTCATAGTTGCTGTCAACCCCCTGCAGGATTGAGGTTAGCCGTTCCAGGCCCATCCCGGTATCGATGCTCGGCCTGGGTAAGGGAGTCATCTTCCCGGATTGATCCCGGTCGAACTGCATGAACACCAGGTTCCAGATCTCCAGCCAGCGGTCACAGTCACAATGCCCCAGGGCACAATCCGGGTCGGAACACCGGTACTCCGTACCCCGGTCATAAATTATTTCACTGCAGGGTCCACAGGGTCCGGTATCCCCCATCGACCAGAAGTTATCTTTTTCCCCCAGGCGTATAATCCGCTCCGGCCGGATCCCCGCAACGTCCTGCCACAGCTCAAAGGCCTCATCATCGTCGAGGTATACGGTAACCCATAAACGGTCCGGGGAAAGCCCTGCGGTATCGGTCAGGAATTCCCACGCCAGGGCAATCGCTTCCCGTTTAAAGTAATCGCCAAAGGAGAAATTGCCCAGTATCTCAAAGAACGTATGATGACGCGGAGTACGACCGACTGTGTCCAGGTCGTTATGCTTGCCGCCTGCTCGCATGCATCTCTGGGAGGTCACCGCCCGGCGATAATCTCGCGATTCTATCCCCAGAAAAACATCTTTGAACTGGTTCATACCGGCGTTGGTGAACAGCAGTGTAGGATCATCGACCGGTACCAGTGATGAACTGGGAACCGCTGTATGGCCGCGGCTGGTAAAATAGTCAATGAACATCTGTCTTATTTCCTGGCTTGTACGCAACAGAAAGCCTCCCTTTTCCCATCTAGGTTATATTTTGTCCTATGGAAGCATTTAGTGTCAATCAACCAGATGGTAAAAGGCGAACCTGACCAGTACTTTTAATACTGCGGTCACGGGAACCGCCAGCAGAATCCCCCAGATGCCAAACAGCTCCCCCCCGGAAAGGAGCGCAAATATAACCATTAACGGGTGCAACCCCACCCGGGTACCTACTATGCGCGGTGACAGCAGGTTTGCTTCCACCTGCTGTATGACCAGAATTGCCAGGCCAAGATATATGGCCTGGCGGGGGCCTTCCATTAAAGCGAGAGCTATGGAGGGGATTGCGCCCAGGATCGGTCCCAGATAGGGGAACAGCTCAGCGATCCCATTGATGATACCAATGATGATAGCGTACTTGACTCCCAGCAGGGCCGCAGCCAGGCCGGTCAGCACCCCTACAATGATGCAGACGGTCAGATGGCCCTGGATAAAACCGGAAAGCACCTGGTCAATATCCAGCCCCAGATTCATCAGGCGGCTTCTGCTGCTGGCTGGAAAAAGGCTGAGGAAGCCGTCCCTGATCTTTTCCCAGTCCCTGATGAAATAGTAGGCCAGAATCGGAGCAAATACCAGAGACAACAGGCTGCTGGCTATACCCAGAAGGTCATCGATAAAATTGGTCAGCGCGTGGTAGGCCTGACTCTCTGCCCGGTGCAGGCTGTTCCTTATTATCTGGTCCACCTCACCACCAACCCTCAAACCGTCCAGGTACTCCATAGCATGGTGGGCATCCTCCATGTATTTCGGCATTACGGCTGCCAGCTCTATCAGTTCCCTGGTCAGACGCGGAAGGGTATACCA
>JBLNCH010000094.1:0-3367 GCA_050260485.1 Bacillota bacterium
GGATGACAAGAGGTATGTGGCAGAATACCCCGGTCTGCTGTATGGTATTACAACTTCAGTGCAAGAAGGGGAGTACTGCTTTGGCGAGGTCTTCTTCGAGAGAACTTCGTACGCATCAAGGGAAAAAGGCAAGGACTTTATCGGCACAACCACAGCCTTGTGGGGTATTGCTGCAGGAGTCTACATGGCTCTGATGGGTCCCCAGGGTTTCAGGGACCTGGGTGAAGGAATCATGCAGCGTGTGCAGTACGCTCAGGGCTTGCTGGCAAATATCAAAGGCGTTAAGGTTCCCGTTATTAAGTCACCCTGCTTTAAAGAGTTTGTTGTTAACTTTGACGATACAGGCATGCCGGTTTCGGAGATCAATAAACGCTTACTGGAGCATAAAATCTTCGGTGGCAAAGATATCAGCAAGGAATTTCCCGAGTATGGAAACAGCGCGCTGTACTGCATAACTGAAGTCCATACCAAGGAAGACATCAAGAAATTAGCCCTGGCTTTGGAACAGGTTATCAAGGGACTATAATTCAAAACTGAAAGGGTGAAAGAATATGGGTATTGTTAAAATTAAAAAAGATTTTCATGAGGCCCGCTGGTGTGAACCCATTATTTATGAAATGTCAACTCCCGGACAGAGAGGGATTCTGGTTCCCATGCCGGATGATGAAATCAAGGCGGCAGCCGGCGATGTTTTAGCTGCCATACCGGCAAATTTACGCAGAAAAGAATTGAACCTTCCCGAAATAGACCAAAAGCATGTGTTACAGCACTATGTCCGCCTGTCGCAGGAAACTTTGGGAGCGAACCTCACTAACGATATCAGCGAAGGCACCTGTACCATGAAGTACAACCCCAGGGTTAACGAAGACCTGGCAGCCAATCCGAATTTTGCAGAACTCCATCCCTGCCAGGACGAAGACACTGTCCAGGGCATCCTGGAGATCTATTACAAGTTTGAACAAATCATCAAAGAAATTTCAGGTATGGACAGAGTTACCTTCCAGCCTGGCGGAGGTAACCACGCTGTATATACGGCGGCCAGCATTGTCAGGGCCTATTGGGAATCCAAAGGCGAACTGGACAAGAGAGATGAGGTTATCACCACAATCTTCTCCCACCCATGCGATGCTGCTACCCCGGCCACTGCCGGATTTAAGGTAATCACACTTTATCCCGACAAAGATGGCTTTCCTGATATAGAAGCCTTGAAAGCCGCCGTTTCGGAACGCACTGCCGCTATATTTATGACCAATCCGGAGGACATCGGTCTCTATAACCCAAGAGTTGATGAGTTTGTTAAGATTGTTCACTCTGTAGGCGGTCTGTGCTTCTATGACCAGGCCAATGCCAATGCCTTCCTGGGTGTGGCCAGAGCAAAAGAAGCCGGTTTTGATATGTGCCACTTTAACGTACATAAGACCTTTGGCACACCTCACGGATCCAGTGGACCGGCCAACGGCGCTCTCTGTGTTAAGGAAGAACTGGCTAAATTTTTGCCGGTACCTACAGTAGGGTTTGACGGCAAGAAGTATTACCTGGATTACAATCATCCGGAAAGCATCGGTAAGGTCAGGGATTTCTGGGGCACTGCAGGAGTTATCCTGAGGGCATACGCCTGGACCATGAATCTGGGCGCCGACGGATTAAGAGAATGTGCTGACATCTCTGTAATTAACAACAACTACTTAGAGAAAAAGCTGCTGGAGATTCCCGGCTTATCCGAGTGCTTTGCCGGCAACGGTCACCGCAGGCAGGAGCAGGTTCGTTATACCTGGGAAAAACTCAAGCAAGACACGGGTGTGGGAACCGTCGAGGTCTGCAACAGGATAGTCGATTATGGTATACCTCACTACTGGTTCAGTCACCATCCGTGGGAAATTCCTGAGCCAATGACCCTTGAGCCATGCGAGTCTTATTCCAAGGATGACCTGGATGAGTATGCCGAAGTCCTTAGGACGATAAGTAAAGAGGCTTACGAAACTCCTGAGATTGTGATGACTGCACCTCACAAAGCTGCCGCCCACAAGAGAAATGACGAGGCATCCCTGGATGATCCCGAAAAATGGGCAACAACCTGGAAAGCTTATGTAAGAAAGCACAGAAAGTAAAAGAAGGATTTAATAAACTGTGTTCCGCATTCGTTCGGAATGCGGAACACAGTAATACCGTTGTGTAAGCAATGTCCTGCTGCTAGGTGGTGAGTTTGAAAATTGAAAAAGAAGCTGGGGTTAATAGTGAATCCGGTTGCCGGTATGGGTGGAAGAGTCGGACTTAAAGGCAGTGACGGTGAAGAAATACAAAAAAAGGCCAGAGAACTTGGCGCCCGGCCGGAATCCCCCAGGCGGGCGATGGACGCGCTGGAAAGACTTGCAACAATTAAAGATAGTATTGAAATAATAACCTACCCGGATGAAATGGGTGAAATAGAGGCTAAAGAATGTGGTTTTGAACCCATTGTAATCGGCTCCATAGTGCCGGGCAAAACCTCTGCCCAGGACACCATAAATGCAGCCAAAGAAATGGCCGAACAAAAAGTTGATCTGATCCTGTTTGCCGGAGGAGACGGAACTGCCAGAAACCTTTTTGACGCCCTTGGTAATACCGATGTGCCGGTAATCGGCATACCCGCGGGGGTAAAGATTCATTCCGCTGTGTATGCAACTAACTCGAGGAATGCCGGTGAAGTAGCTTTGATGTATTTACAGGGGAAAATAAAAAAGGTTCAGGATTCGGAAGTAATGGATATCGATGAAGATGCTTTCAGAGAGGGCAGGGTCACAGCACGGTTATATGGTTATCTTAAGGTGCCTCATGAACAAAGACTTGTGCAAAACTTAAAATCCGGGAGAACAGAAGGCGAAGAAGCTGCTCTGAACTCTATTGCCGACCATGTAATTGAGTCAATGGAAGATAACGTCCTTTATATTATCGGGCCGGGGACAACCACCAGAGCGGTAATGGATAAACTGGGACTGAAAAACACCCTGTTAGGCGTGGACGTTATATTGAATCAAAAGTTAATAGCCAATGATGTAACTGAATCACAGTTATTGGATTTGATTAACGGTAAAAAAGCGAAAATTGTCGTAACAGTGATTGGTGGCCAGGGTTACATATTTGGCAGGGGTAACCAGCAGCTCAGCCCAAGAGTGCTCCGGGCAGTAGGCAAAGAAAATATTATGGTCATAGCCCCACAGACCAAGCTTACCGCATTAGGTAACAAGCCTTTGTTAATAGATACCGGGGATTATGATGTTAACAGCATGTTAAGCGGCTACTACAGAGTAGTCACCGGTTATCAACGAACCGTTATGCGTAAGGCAGAATAGTTCTGTTATCGGTGATTTACATTTCTTTGATCAAAGGG
>JBLNCH010000095.1:0-4242 GCA_050260485.1 Bacillota bacterium
GATCATTTTCGTAATAAATAGTTGCATATAACAACAGTTGCAGAATACAATAATATTAAGGGGGTGACTTATGAGAGAGGCTGAAGAGTTAAGAGATATGATACGTACCCTGGTAAGGAGGCTGGGTATCGTAGATAAGAGTGAGGCCTCCTGCTGCGGAATTACCATAAGCCAATGCCACACTATCCTGGAGGTCGCCAGAGAAGAACCGGTTTCCCTGCAGGTATTGTCCATGATACTTGGTCTTGACAAGAGTACCACCAGCAGAACTGTTGATTCTTTAGTAGGCATGGGTCTGCTGCAGCGTGATCCTGACCCTGAAGACCGTCGCTTTGTTAACCTGAAACTGACCGGCAGTGGTCGGGCAATGGTTCAACAGATAAACTCACTGATGGATGACTACTACCATGCTGTTTACCAGGCTATTCCGCCGGAGCATCGGGAAATGGTGTTGGAGAGTCTGAGAATTCTAAATCAGGTGCTTGCAACCAATAAATGCTGTTAGGGGAGGTATGTACGTTGGGTATGCGTGACAAGGTCAGAGACCATTACGGGCTGATTGCCAGGATGATTAACGACAGCAAACAGCCAATAAGCTGCGGTTGCGGCGACTCCTGTTGCTCAATTACAGGAGCAGCTCGTATTTATGACCCGGAGGACATCTCGTCTCTTCCCTCTCAGGCGGTTAATGCATCGCTGGGTTGCGCCAATCCTCTGATTCTTGCCAACCTCCAGGAAGGGGAAGTGGTGTTGGACCTGGGAAGCGGCGGGGGCATCGATGCCCTCATTGCTTCTCAGTACGTGGGGAAGACCGGCAAGGTATACGGTTTGGATATGACTGATGAGATGCTGGAACTAGCCAACGCCAATAAAGAGAGAATGGGTGTTGAAAATGTTGAATTTCTCAAAGGCTACATGGAAGAGATACCATTAGCTGACGCCAGTGTGGATGTGGTAGTGTCCAACTGCGTGGTTAACCTGTCAGATGACAAGGAAGCCGTTATGCGGGAGATTTACCGAGTATTAAAACCCGGAGGAAGACTGGCTATTGCCGATATCGTTAGAACTCGTGAGGTTCCTACTGCCTTGCAGGATATGGTAGCTTTATGGGTCGGCTGTTTTGCGGGTGCCTTAAGCATTGATGAGTTCAAAAGCTGCCTTGACAGGGTGGGATTCAATGAAATCAGCGTAACCCCGGAATTCATTTATGGTAAAGAAGTCTTGGGAAATATGGATGGGCGGCTAACTGATGAAGAATGGCTGGCCCTGGATGGTGCTTTTGCGGGAGCGTTGGTGAAGGCCAGCAAGTAACGGCCAACGACAATTAAATCGAGCATAGTAAGTGTGTGTTCCCCGGTTAAGCACATACCGGGCGAATGCCGCAATATCCAGGCAATCAGGTTGTTGGGGTGCTTTATGTATGAGCGACCAAAGTGCTCATGGCATCCGTTATTTCAGTCATAATTTCCGGTTCAAACAAAGGCGCCTGATCGCAGAGCCAAGTGTAACAACTGTTTTCGTTGCAATAATAAACAATAGTTTCTGTCTGGGGAACCTTATCTTGAAGCAGGTAGATGGGAAAGGTTTCGGCATCCATGAATGAGCCGTCCAGGTTCCGAAACACGAGCGCCCTGGTTGGCAGCAATGCGACCAGGGCCTTTCCCTGCTCTTTGGTATAAAACTCTTTCACAACCAGGCAACGGTTGTTGCTGATGCTCTGAATAATCCAACCGGGTAGTATAGAAATAAGCTTTTCCATGGACGCTTCAACCGTGATGGCTTCAACCGGATCAAACGCCCATCCTATTTTTCTTTTCAGCCATGAAATACCCCGCAAAGTTGCGCTCACGTTTTCACACCCCCGCTTAACCGTAATAATGGCCGAAATATAGGACTATAATCCTAAATAGACATACAATTAATCCCATGTAAATATGATACATTTATTAATTACTGTCAATAGGACCAAAGTGGGGGATTTCAAGATTAGACGCGGCATACCAATGGCGAGCTTAGGCCAGTTGAGCCAGCGTAAGGAAAAATGCATTAGTTGCGTGTATTGGCGGTTATGAGGAAATATGTGCCATATCTGATCATCGAGTTTGAGGAGGTGAACGTTTGGACACGGCTTGAACTCCCGGCTGATTCGTCCCAGCCAATGGAGCTGTCATCAACGTATTCGCAGGAGAACAGGAAGATTAGAAGTTTTTAAAGCAACGAAGCAATGATAGCCTTCTGGATGTTGTTGGTTCCCTCAACGGTTGCCAGAACCCGGGCGTCACGCATATACTTGTCAGCGAAGCTGTTAGCCATATAACCTTTCGCCCCCAGGATTTCTACCGCTTTGGATGTTACTTCCAGAGCCGCTTCGCTGGCATACCACTTGGCCATGGAGGATGCCGTGGTGTGGTCCCGGTCCTGGTCGATAAGCCAGCAGGCTTTCCAGGTTATCAGACGTGCCAGTTCAATTTTGGTCGCCATCTCGGCCAAAGCAAAGGAAACCGCCTGGTTTCTCATGATAGGCTTACCAAATTGTATTCTGGCCCGCGCATGGTTGAGGGCCAGGTTGAAGGCTGCCTGAGCGATTCCAACCGCTACCGCACCTACCAGGGCCCGACCACGGTCGAGCGTCTGGGTGAGCAGCAGATACCCGCTCCCGGAACGGTTACCTCCTACCATGTTGTCCACCGAAACCCTGACCTGATCCAACAAAACTTCGGAGGTGTTGGCATACCGGATGCCCACCTTGTTCCTTACTCGGCCCAGAGAGAGACCAGGTGTGGAAGAAGGGATAATAAAAGCGCGCAGTGAAGCCCGATTGCGAAACGGGGGAACGCATGCGAATACAGTGAAGAAAGAGGCCGCCGAGGCATTTAAGACATAATCCTTGGTACCGGTTATTACGTACTCCTCTCCCTTAGCTTGCGCCGAACTGGTGATTGACTCAACGTCCGAACCTGCCCCCGGTTCGGTCAGGGCAAAGGCTGCCAGGGCAGGAGTGGTGGAGGTTAGAAGGGGGAGAAAGGCTTCCTTCTGTTGCCTGGTCCCGGCCAGGACAATGGGACTGGCGGCATGAATATTGGCATTCAATACCGTGGCAACCCCGGCACATCCCATTGATATCTCCTCAATCAACAGTGCAGATGTCAGGTGGTTCATGCCCAATCCGCCATATTCTTTGGGAATCGTTGGACATAAGAGGTTATGCTTCGATAATAGATTGGCTATTGACCAGTCAAATTGATCGTCACCTTTCGCGTCTATCTCCAGTGATTTGGGCGTGATTTCTTCTCGCACCAACGCGCGGGTTTTTTCGACGATTCGTTTTTGCTCCCTGGTAAGATCAAGGCTGATCATTGGTTCCCCCCCTTATAACGACGCCAGCGGATAAACATTATATAGTCCATGACATCACGACGTTCCTCCGATGTTAAAGCGTAGATTTCATTGAGCAGGCGAAGTATCTCCTTATCCTCACCATCGCCTACCGGACCGTTTTTCGGTGAGGATTTGGGTTCCATAAAGTAATCTATTGGCAGGTTCAGCGCTTGGGCTATGGCCTCCAGCTGTGAAAGGTACAGCCGCCGCTTGCCTTTCTCGTAATTGGACAGAGCTGACTGTGAGCAACCTACCTGACGGGCCAGCTGTTTCTGACTGTATCCTTTCGCTTCACGAGCCTGTTGAATCTTACTGCCGATTTCTTTAAAACTCACGTAAACCTCGTATGACGATTTGTTTTGGATTCTTCCATTAATATACTAAAGCATAATTCTACATGAAACAATCGGTAGCATTTTATCTTCGTCCAATTGCGATTTTTGCACGATTACCATTTATTGCAGAGTATTCTGGGTTTCCTTGGTGTCATACGGCAGGCATCCTTCAGCATCTACTGCCGCCCGTTTGCACTCTCCGGGTTCTTTTCCCCTGCCTCGCCTTCTCGCTCTGTCAGCTCTTTGGCCAGTTCGAAAACTATCGAGGGGGCTGGTTGTACCGGTTTGATGGTTCCAGTCGGGGGTGCACCCAGTCTTTCCTTGACAAAGCCATACATCAGGGAAGCCAACAGCAGGAGTCCAGCGAAGCCAACGGCGGGGAAGAGGATACCGACCAGGTTGGAAAAGCCAAACTGGGAGAGTCCCAGGGCCAGGGCCCCTGCACCAATGGTCAAGTAGCGGTACCTCGCAGAACCCTGTTTACTGAGCCGGGCCACGAAGCCATACAGGCTTCCCACCGCAGTGGTGT
>JBLNCH010000096.1:0-4366 GCA_050260485.1 Bacillota bacterium
CTTGCGGCCGTTGTGGTAATTCAAATCACCCGAACTCCCGTCTGCCATTTTCTCTGACAGGAGTCTCCAAAGGCAGGAAGTGGGATCTCCTTCAGCACCCGGGCCTGGGGACGGTTAACCAACCTTATACGGGACAGCGCGGCCTCCACCGCTTTTAAGCCACGCCTCTTGAAGAATGTTGGTTTTAGGCCGGTGGTGAGAACACTCAATATCTAACCGGAACGGACACTTTTTCCCCATCGTCTGCATCTCCTCACCCGGAAGAATCCCCTGTGCCTTTTCGAGTAAAGCCCTGTACTGTGATTTAAACTGGCATACACCGTTATGGATACATCTATCACATTTAACCATCGCATGCACCTTTCAATCCTTGCTACCCCATAACTTTAGTGGGTTTTCCCTTAATGCCTCCCACTTGCTAGATATCAACTCAAACGACATAACCACACCGTAGGTAAAGACTCCAGCAATACAAGATGCTAGAATAATCGCAACCGCACCGCCTATGAACAGCAGAACCGTTAGCCACTCATACCTGGCCCACAAATCAACCAGGATTATCCCAAGGCCCGTACAAAACACAGCCGCAAGCAGGCTCCCTGTAATGTACAGTATCCATCGGTTAACCCTATACAGCACCTTATCACCCCATTACCCTGTTAAGCCGGCTGCCCAAACCTGGTATTAAATATTACGAAGAAAAATCCGGGTTTGAGGGGGTACTTTTATACCTCAGGCAACCCGATACACCCCCTGAATCAACAGGGGTTTGAATTCACTGGTGCGGCAGAAGGGACTTGCCTGTACCCGTCAGGGTGAACCCCCACGGCCTTGCCACCACTGCTCATGAATTTGGCCAAAACAAAAAACCCCTGTATTATCAGGGGTTTGAATTCGCTGGTGCGGCAGAAGGGACTTGAACCCCCACGGCCTTGCAACCACTAGATCCTGAATCTAGCGCGTCTGCCAATTCCGCCACTGCCGCATATTTTGGTGTGTTTGCTTACTGAATGCCTCAACGACAATAATTATTCTATATCGGAAAACCACACCTGTCAAGCAGGGTCTTGCTTCAGCACGCAGCTTGTCGCCGATACTATCGCAGCATAACTCATCAGGGAAAATGTCATCCCCGCGAACCAGTTATTATGGGAAGGCAAACGTAGAAACGAGCAGAAGATGAGGGAAGACGGATTATCGCGCGCAGAGACTTCACGCTGTTGTTCGCATGTGAGCAACCCTTTCCCAATACTGTTAACAAAACCACGCATGAATAATGACAAGCTATTAAATACTAACCATGGAGGTGATTGTTTTGAAAAAAGATAAGCATGTTTTGCCCGATACCAGTGATACCTTTTCTGCCCGGGTCAAGAGAGGGGCCAGAAAAAAGCGTGACGGTACGGTCACAATCTATGGGCCCCATAATGAACCACTGACAACGGTGGATATGAAGGTTGATACCGATTAGGCACCGGACCTACGCCAGCTGGTGCCGACAGATTATATGAAGTGAAATCCGCAGTGCGAAAAATATAAAAAATAATCCCATACCATCTTGATGTGATACGGGATAGTGCGCCGGTTTATTATTGAAAACTGAGAGGCTTAATGCTGACCACTGTCGGGTGAAGCATTGGCCTGGTCCGATACATTCTGGTCCCTGTCAATGACGGCCGGTTCGAAATCAAAGGATCCATCGTTAACATATACGACTTCATTGCACTTAGGGCATATGACCTCGATTACATCATCGTCATCAAGGCAGCTGGCATCAAAATAAACATCTTCACCGCAGTTATCACAGGTCACTTCAATGAAATCATCGTCATCTTCACCGTACATATCCTGTTCCAGGTCTAGAAGATCGTTGTCTATGGTTTCCACATATATTTTAAAATCCTCAAATTCACTCCTCAGTTCATCAATGTAATCAACCATATCGGACATTACATCCAACATCTCGATGATCAATTTCCCATGGGGTTCGTTATCCATGACATTCATGCCTTCACTCAACCCCTGCAGGAAGCTTATCTTTTCGGAAAGTTTCTTCACCTGAATCCCCCTCGGTGGTTTTTCTTTATTATGTGCCAACCGGGGGTGAAATAAACTTATGAGGCAGGATATCACAATCCGGTTTTATGCTCTTTCCAGGTAGAGACCGGTCCTGGTATCTATGCGCAGGATGTCTCCCACATTGATGAAGAGCGGCACCTGGACAACCGCACCGGTCTCCAGGGTGGCATTCTTGGAGGCACCGGAGGCTGTATCCCCTTTGATGCCGGGTTCGGTGTCAATCACCTGGAGTTCAACAAAGTTGGGCAGTTCGAGACCGATTATTTCCCCTTGGTACATCACAACCTGAATGTTCATGTTCTCCTTGAGATACTTCAGCCCATCCCCTAACTGCTCCTTGTCCAGTGAGACCTGTTCAAAACTCTGGTTATCCATAAAAACGTACTCATCACCACTGTTATAGAGGTATTGCATCTCCCTCTTATCGAGCCGGGCACGGGGGATCTTCTCACCAGCCCGGAAGGTTCTCTCCACTACTGTGCCGGTTTTCACATTCTTCAGCTTACTCCTGACAAAAGCGGCACCTTTACCTGGTTTGACATGTTGAAATTCAATCACCTGCCAGGCCATGCCTTCCAATTCCACGGTTAGTCCAGTTCGAAAATCATTGACAGAAATCATTCACTACCCCTCCGTTTCAAATGACCATCAAGTCCTTGGAAGTTCTGGTTAGGACCTCATGACCGTTGCCTTTAACTAGTACTACATCCTCTATGCGAACTCCTCCCCAACCGGGTATGTAGATTCCCGGCTCTACTGTAATTACCATACCTTCCTGCAGAACGGTCTCATTGCGCCGTGAAACGGAAGGAGCCTCATGTACCCCCAGTCCAACCCCATGACCGGTGGAATGGGCAAAATACTGGTCCAGTTTGTTTCTGGCAAAGACCTCCCTCACAGCCTCATCCACCTCCCGGCAGGTTTTCCCCGGTGCGATGGCTTCCACCCCGGTAATCTGGGCCTCCAGGACTCGACTGTAAATATCGCGGCTGCGGGCACAGGATTTCCCTACCACCACGGTCCGGGTCATATCACCGGCGTAATTCTCGTAGAGGCCGCCAAAGTCAAATGTGACCACATCCCCTACTTCCAGGGTCTTTTCTGAGGGCCGCCCGTGGGGCAGCGATGAGCGTTTCCCGGAAACCACAATGGGGTCAAAAGCCTCCTTTTCGCACCCCCGGACCCTTAAGCGATGGCTGATCATCATTCCCAGGTATCTCTCACTGGTTCCCGGGCGGATCTCGGACAGCAGGTCCTGGAAAACATCATCCCCTATCCGGACCGCAGTCCGGATCTTTTCCAATTCCGTCTCATCCTTGATCAACCGCAGCTGTTCCACCAGTGGTTTGGCGGGATGCAGTTTATCCCCCATGGTTTCAGTCCAGTCCTGGTAGCGCTGGTAAGTGACGCTGCCGATCTCAAAGCCTACTCGGGTCAAATCACCGGTCAGTGATGCCCAACCGTCCGTCGGCAATCCCTGGATTTCAAAGCCTGTAGTCTCCTGCCCCGCCTGCTCCGTGTAACGGGAATCAGTAATCAGATACTGCCGGTTTTCGGTTATTAGCAGGGTTCCCTCCCCGGAAAAACCGGAAATATAATACATGTTGGCAGGATCGGTAATCAGCAGTCCATCATAGCCTTCTCCGGTCATCAGTTCTAGTAACTTGTTCAGTCTGGTCTGATGATTCATTTTATCCTCCATCGATCCGCAATATATCAAGTGCTGCCTGTAATGCCAGATAATAGCTGGCGCTGCCAAATCCAAAGATACCGCCGATCGCCACCGGAGAAATCAAAGACTGGTGTCGAAACTCCTCCCGAGCGTAGATGTTGGTCATATGTACCTCAATAACCGGGATCTCAGCAGCCCGCAGCGCATCGTGGATACATACGCTGTAGTGAGTCAATCCCCCGGCATTGATGATGATGCAGTCAGCCTCCTTACGGCAGCTCTGTATAATATCGATTAGCTCCCCCTCATGATTGGACTGATAGAATTCCAACTCGACCCCATGCCTGTCAGCTATGGATTGCATCTCCTGCTCGATCTCCTCCAGGCTCACATTGCCGTAAACTCCAGGTTCCCTCACACCGATCAGGTTGAGATTTGGTCCGTTGATAACCACAATTCTAGGCATCCTCTATCCCTCCCACGCTAATTACAACAGGTGGACGGTGTCAGCCGGTCCAAGAAATTTTTGAGGTTACGCTCGTGCCGATCGGAAAAAGGGAAGCACAAAGGTCTGTCCCTCTCCATCTCGAAGCAGGGAGGTAACCCCCTGCTCGC
>JBLNCH010000097.1:0-2962 GCA_050260485.1 Bacillota bacterium
GGGCTGTATGCCCAGGCTACCTTGTTTGTGGCATATTTGCTGCTGTCGTTGGCGGGGCTGTGGAAATGGAGGAGTGAACGTGGCGCATGAATTTCCAACAACAACCTGCGATTATCATTGGAAATCGCTGCCGGAGCAGTGCCGGACAGATAACCGGTGCTGCTGGTATTGTGAGAGTGCTGGCAAGGTGCCCGGATGTCCCTATCAGCGCATATGGGAGACGAAATGTCCCGCCAAAAACCTACGGCATGTAGTTTTTTCGGTGGCCTGTGAAGTCAAGCGGAAGGATGTGGCCGCGCTTACGGATGAGGAATTAACGTATTGTATGGGTCTGGAGCGGGTAACCAGGTCAAAGTCGAAAATGAAGCTGATTGAGGCGGAAGCCAGAAAGAGGTGGGGTCCATAATGGAATACTTCGTTAGGCTTTGGAATGATATACAGCAATATAATGCTGTGGTTGTCCCGGCCAGAAAGCAGTTTTTACAGGATCATTGGTTCGAATACTTAATTGTGTTTATTTTAATTTTCGGACTAGCGTTTTATAGAAGTAGAAAATGAAAGGAGTAAGCGCTTTATGAAAGCCATAACCATCCTTGAACCTTGGGCATCACTGATACCGTTAGGCCAGAAAAACATTGAGACACGCTCCTGGGGCACGAAATACCGTGGTTCTATCGCCATACACGCTGCCAAGTCAATAAAGGCGTGGCATTTAAATCTCGCCTGGGAAGAACCGTTCTATTCGGCGCTTGCGCCGCAACACAACATGATTGACGGCAAGCCGAGCATTCATTACCATCGTGGCTGCATTATTGGCGTCGCTTATTTAGTCGATTGCCCGCTTATGACCGCTGAAAAGATTGCTGAGTGGCGCGATATATACGGGCCGAATGAAATTGCCTTTGGACACTTCGAGCCTGGCAGGTATGGCTGGATACTGGCGAATGCGCGACCGATCGAGCCGGTGCCCGTTAAGGGACGGCTAGGACTTTGGGAATGGAATGGAGATTTGAAATATGTCTAAAGAAAAGCGATTTTATCATGGCGGCATTCCTGGATTAAATAAAGGTGATATTTTATTGCCGCCATGTATAACAGGTAAAAGTACCTTGCTTGAATACTCGAAGAAAATAGACCAAAACAGCGTACAGAGAAGTGACAGAGTCTATATTACGACTGACAAGCAGGCGGCAGATATGTATGCAATGGTGTATCCGCATGGTGATACATATAAAGTTTCTCCGATTGGCGAGTTGGAAGATGATCCTGATTGCTTGGAGGATGGGTTGTCGTATCAATGCGAAAAAGCAAGGATTGTTGCAGTGTTAAGGAGGGGGCAGGCATGAGTAAATTCTTCTAAATCAAGATAACAAGAACGAAGTGGTAAACACAGAGCAGCCTTGCGGCCTGTGCGGACCGCAGGGCTGTTATGTTTGCATGGATTTGGTATAATGAGGCTAAGACGGGATGATTGGGAGGGATGGCATGCAGGCGACGGCAACTAAAGATAGCAGTAAAAGCTGGTTTAGCAAGACGGAAGGACGTTTGTATGCTTACCCGGCCCTGATGGCGCGGCATAGGGATTTGGCGGCCGAATTGAGGGAAGCCTATCCTTTAGGTGCGCAGGGGTTTGGTGATGGAACCGGTATCAGGGCGGTAGGTACCCACGGCGACGGGGCGGCAAAATGGGCCATGCGGTTTGAGGGCATGGAAAAGGCGTGCGATGAAAGTTTGCTCAAAGTATTGAAGGAATTTGAGCTTGTGAATGGTTTTTTAGAGCTGTGTTCGGAAGATGAACAGGAATTCGTAAAACTCAGATATTTTAAAAACTTGGCTAGAGGAACAATCCTACGGGAAATGGTCATATCCTCCACTACGTATTACCGGCTGAGGGATACAACTGTGACAAGAGCGGCGGCCATATTTGGCTACCTTGAATATGAAGAGTATGTAAAAATGCTGGCAATGTGACCAGCATTTTTTGCATTGTATGAGACTTTTTAGGGGCCTTCAGCCCAGTATTTTTGCGGGGTGGTAATTTTGCGGTAATATCACGGTAATTTTACGGTAATTTCGCGGTAAAAAAACGGTAAAAAATCGGGAATCTTCAAAAACAAAATTGTGCTATGCTATATATAGGTCGAAGTGTCGACAAAATTGAACAGCAAACCGCTCTCGTGCAGGGCGGTTTTTATTTTTTAAAAAGGGATGATGAGGATGAAAAGAACCAAGGAACAATGCCGGTCGCCCAGCAAAGAAAAAACGCCGGTGAAGGAGCAATTGAGCGAACGGGATATACGGGAACTGATGGCGCACGATTCATATGAACGTACGGCGGGAGGGGCAATGCGGTCCAGGAGGAGATTGGTGGTGTTGAAATGATGGAGCAAATGGTTTTTTGGGCAGTGCAAGGCGTGATTAGTGTGCTGCTGACAGCGGTGGCCTATTTTTTGAAAGCGACGCGCGAGCAGATTGACCGGGATATGAGTGAGCGGAAAAAAGAGACCGATAAACTGCGGGATGAGTTGTCGGAAATGAAGTCAAGCCTGCCGCGCACGTATGTCCTGCGCGAGGACTATATCCGGACAATGGCTGACTTCGGCCGGAAGCTTGACCGGCTATTGGAACAAAAATAAAAAGGTGGTGAAACACATGGCATTAGGAACAGTGCTTAACAAACAGGCCAGGGGCTACATCCTCAAGGTCTGTAAGATTTCATACCCGCAACCGGTGGGGTCCAATGTGCTGGATGTTTGCCTGGTGGACGCCGGTATGGCTACATCGCCTACGCAACTGGAGGGATATATCAAATACCTGGAGGAGCGGGGCTATGTGACAATCAAGGAAGCGGGCTTAAGCCTGCTTGGGACAACGCTGCTGTTGGTCAATTTGACGGCGAAGGGAATTGATTTACTGGAAGGGACGCTCTCCGATCCGGGAGTGTGTTTGTAATGGCAAAAGG
>JBLNCH010000098.1:0-3553 GCA_050260485.1 Bacillota bacterium
GGCGAATATGCTTAGCATGCATAATAATACGCAACAAATCCAGTTTTCACACAGGCTGCTGTCCCCCTGCTTACCCCCGCCCGATTACGAAACTGCACAAAAAGCGGGACAACGGGTAATATGGATGAGTAAAGAAGGTTTGGTCTTGAATATACATGATAATGCAGGTGGCGAGAATGAATGATAATCAATGAAGTTGTCAGGGTGATGCGTCCTTCCCGGGGCAGTCTGGTTTATGTCCTGAGAACCGAGATGGGGCTGGTAATAGTCGACACCGGCTCTGAACCAAAGGCGGCACCGATTCTAATCAATTATGTCAAGAACCGGTTGCATGAGAGTCCGGAGCAGATCAAGTACATATTCCTGACTCACTGGCATGGTGATCATTCGGGAGCAGCACAAAAGATTCGCGAATTAACCGGTGCCCGGATAATATGTCACCAGGATGACTCCCATCTCCTGGCCGGAACAACTCGGATCGAATACTGCTGGAATAAACCTATGCCCCGATCCGGGCTGAACCCCCTCCTGCGGCTGGTATGTGCCGCCGGGTATCGAATGATGAAAGCAAACACCGACCCCCTGCAGCCGGATATGGTGGTTGAGGATGGAGCCATGCCTTTCGGTTCAGAATGGAGGGTTATCCACCTCCCCGGGCACACCCCCGGAAGCTGCGGCCTGTGGTCTGCCCGCCGCCGGATACTGTTCGCCGGAGATACTGTGTTGAGTGCAGGGAAGAGGATGCTCGTTCCCCCGGTACCTTTTCTGATCCAGGAACCGGAGAAGCTCTATGATTCCTGGTGCAAATTAAGCCGGCTGGGGGAGATCTAATGGATACTGCCTGGCCATTTTTTTCCCGAGTCTTTGAACAAACGGCTTGACATATTAACGACGGTTAAAAAACACGGTTTACGAAAGGGGAGGTGATGGAGATTGGCCCTGGATTAAAAGTTATCGGATGTCTATCCCTTTTGATTTTGCTGGCAGTTATTTCCGGTTGCACCAACGTTCGCGAGGTGGAGACCCTAAATCATCTTGAGGAACCTTTAAACCAGTTTATCGGGGAGGGGGAGGCCATACAAGCCGTGGCCAATACCCGTGAGGTTATCCAATTCCGAAGGTCCACCGCAGCTCCCTGCCTGATTCAAGTTGAACAACACCCTACAGCAAAGGAGCCTGTCTATATCATCAGAGTTGTTGAGGATCAGCATGATCACCTGGTCTTGTATGACCGGTACAGTGTGGATGCCTACAGTGGGAACATCATCGATTGAGGGTGTATGGCTATCCGGATTGTGATTTCCGTCCGCCGGACTGTGTTATAATAGGTATTATTTTTACAGGAGCTGGATATTATGCGTTTTCTCGCTATGTACCTGGGGATAGTAGGGTTGGATCAACTGATCAAGTACGGGGTTCGACAGTCTCTGGCATTGAATGAATCATTGCCGGTGGTTGAGCCGATCCTCTACTGGACTTATGTTAGGAACGAGGGGGCTGCTTTTGGCTTTTTTCAGGGGATGAACTGGATTCTGGTGGTGTGTGCCGCGATAGTTGTCTGCGGAGCGCTGGTTTATATAATGTCTCACCGCCCACCGGCGGCCATAATTGCGGCACTGGCCTTGATTGCCGGCGGGGCCACCGGGAATCTTATCGACCGTCTTCTTTTTGGCGGGGTTATAGATTATATTGATGTTAAAATCTGGCCGGTTTTTAATCTGGCTGACATGGCTATTGTGGCCGGCTCCCTGCTTATAATCATATGCGTGGGATTTGGCAGTCAGGAGGAGGAAACAAGCTCTTGGAAACACTGACCCTGGTGGTAGGGGAAGAGGATCATGGGAAGAGACTTGACCAGTATGTCAGCCAGGAGGTTGAGCGGCTTTCCAGGTCATTGGCGGCTGATCTTATCAGGGATGGCGAAATCCGGGTGGATGGCAGGAAGGTAAAGGCCAGCCACCGGGTTAAAGAGGGTGACCTGATTTCTGTTTGTATTCCTGCTCCCCGGGAGGTTGCGCTTACTCCCCAGGATATACCGCTAACCGTAGTATATGAGGATCAAGACCTGGTGATTATCGATAAGCCACAGGGAATGGTGGTCCACCCGGCTAACGGAAACTGGGACCGGACCCTGGTCAATGCCTTGCTGTTCAAGGTTCAGGATCTTTCCGGCATCAATGGTGAGCTTCGTCCCGGAATTGTCCACCGGTTGGACAAAGACACCTCAGGTCTCCTGGTCGTGGCGAAGAATGACCGGAGTCACCGGAACCTCGCGGAGCAGATTAAAACTCACAGTATAACCAGAGAGTACACGGCTCTGGTTCATGGCCAGGTCAAGGAAAACCAGGGGATAATTGAAGCCCCTATCGGACGGGATCCCCGGGACCGTAAAAAGATGGCGGTGGTAGCCGGGGGGAGGCCATCCATTACCGGTTACCGGGTGTCGGAACGATTTGCGCACTACACCCTGGTACGGTGCCGCCTGCGGACGGGAAGAACCCACCAGATCAGGGTGCACATGGCCTATCTCGGTCACCCGGTGGTGGGGGATCCTGTATATGGACCCCGTAAAAACCAGTGGGGGTTGAATAAACAGGCCTTACACGCCAGCCTGCTTACGATCAAACACCCGACGACCGGTGAGGTTATGACCTTCCAGTCACCGCTGCCTGAATACTTCAATAGTATTCTCAAGGATTTAACCGATATGGGATGATCGGCGTTACTGCGCTGCTCAAGGTTATGTTTTTCAGGTTTTTGTGCACCAATATACCTCACCAGGCTTAGGCTGGACAGTACCATCTGCACATAATCAAGTTTTTGTGTTTGACTTCAAACACCTGCTGATATACAATGCATTCAAGAAACCTTTAAGTTGGTCCTGTGAGGTCAACAAGGTGGTAAGCGGACAATGCGGTCTACCTTGTTCTTGCACGGGTAGACCTTTCGTATTGTAAGGGGGTTCTCAGGGTGGGCTTGATCGAAAAGAACAAGATAATGGATGAGACGGCGATGCGCCGGGCCATAACCAGGATTGCCCATGAAGTGATCGAGAGAAACAAGGGGGTTAAAGATCTGGCGGTTGTAGGTATCAGGCGCAGGGGAGGTCCACTAGCTGAGAGACTGGCGGCCAAAATTGGTGAGATCGAGGGTGTTACCATACCGGTAGGGATACTCGATATAACCCTTTACCGTGACGATCTGACCGCTTTGGGACCACAGCCCCTGGTTCACAGGACCGAAGTTGGATTCGATATTAACGGTAAAACCGTGGTTTTGGTGGATGATGTTCTCTATACTGGCAGAACCGTGAGGGCTGCCCTGGACGCACTCATGGATCTGGGGCGATCACGATGTATACAGCTGGCGGTTCTGGTCGACCGGGGGCACCGGGAACTGCCAATCAAAGCGGATTTCGTAGGCAAGAATGTTCCTACCTCCAGCAGGGAGACGATCTCAGTCAGGGTTAAAGAAATCGATGGGATTGACGAGGTGGTTATCGAAGAGAAAACATAGGAGTATTTCCCTTTAAAACAGTCCTGAGAGGCTGGTA
>JBLNCH010000099.1:0-4224 GCA_050260485.1 Bacillota bacterium
AAACCTGTCGGGTCATTTCAAAAGGAAATTGGCCCAATCAGGTATATATCAACAGTAAACAGAGCAAGGTGAGGAGCAATGTATCCGGTTTCACCGGCTTACGGCTGCACCTCACTCCTACGCATCAATAATCAAGGAGTGAACAATTTGGATTTGCAGCAGATGTATCAGAAGAAGCTGATGTCAGCCGAAGAGGCCGTCAAGATGATCAAGAATCATACCGAGGTTTGGATCGGCATTGCCGTACCAGTTCCGCTGGCCCTGGTAAACGCCCTGGTGGATCGGGAACCGGAGGTCAAGGATATCACTATCAACCACATCGTGGACATCCATCCGCAAAACACCTGGCGCAAGCTCAATCGGAACACCAATATCCGTGTTGACTGCGGCTATCCCACCGCTACCCGCGATAAGGTAGTCAGCGGCGACTTTACGATGAGTCCGATGCTCTTCCGCGAGATGCCCAAGATCTATACGGACGAAAACTTCCGCCCCATGCACGTAGCGATGTTAAGCGTTACACCAATGGACAAGCACGGGTTCTTCTGCCTGGGCCTGGGTGCGGATGCCACTCTGGCCATCGCCCATAATGCTGCCCGGCGGCGGCGCGAGGGTGACGACCGTTATCTGGTAATAGCTCAGGTCAATAACAAGATCCCGCGGAGCAGGGGGCTGAATTATATTCATATCTCGGAAATTGATGCCATCGTTGAGCAGGACCAGGACCTGGCGGTGCTTCCCGAGACTCCCCCGCTCACTCAGGAAGAGGAAACTATCGGCCGCTACTGTGCTGAATTCGTCAAAGATGGCTGTACGATTCAGCTTGGTATCGGCAGCATTCCCAATGCCGTGGCCAAGGCCTTTCTGGATACCGGGGTTAGGGATCTGGGAATCCATTCGGAGATGGCCTGTGACACCATGATCGACCTGTGGGAATCCGGGATTGTTACCAATCGCCGCAAGAACTTCATGCCCTATCGGTCCATCTTCACCTTCGCCATGGGGACACAAAAGCTGTATGACTGGATTGATGACAATCCGGGGGTTGAGTTTCACCCGGTTGATTTTGTAAACAATCCTCATATTATAGGACGCAATGATAATCTTGTATCCATCAATGCCTGCCTGCAGGTGGATTTAACCGGCCAGATCTGTGCCGAGTCGATGGGCTGGAAACAGTATACCCACCCTGGTGGACAGCTGGACTTTGTGGAGGGCGCATTTGAGTCCAAAGGCGGTGTTTCCATTATCGCCACCCCCTCGGTGGCCCGGCCTAAGGCCGGCGGAGGTCAGCCTATTTCGAAGATTGCGGCCAACATTACCCTGGGTGGCATTGTTACCACCCCCCGTGCCTGTACCGACTACGTCATAACTGAGTACGGAGTAGCCAAGATTAAAGGCCAGTCAGTCAGACAACGGGTAAAAAATATCATCGGTATCGCTCATCCCGATTTCAGAGATGAGCTGGAATTTGAAGCCCGGCGCCGCGATTTAATCTAGCAGCACCGCTTTTTCTGTGAATGTGAGCCATGTCCGGCGGACGGAATCCGTCAGCTGGCCATGGCTTTTTGCATCCCGGCCGGGTGTTCGCGGTTATCCTCTTTAACCGCATTAACGGCATCTGATTCGCAGATAATAAATACATGTCGTTCAAAGGAGGTATTACCGTGAAGATCACCAAAGACAGTACTGTTGGAGAAGTAATAAAAAATAACCCTAAGGCTGCCGAGGTATTCCAGCAGATGGGCATGAAGTGTCTGGGGTGTCCATCGGCATCTAGCGAGACTGTGGCTAATGCCGCCGAAATACATGGCATGGATCTGCACCTTCTGCTGGAACAGCTCCAGTCGGTAGGCATGGGGGAGATGTCCGCGGAAACACGGGCCATGGCCCAGCCTCATGGAGCCGTACTGCAGCGGGACAAAGAAACCTATGCTATCGTACCGCATATACCCGGCGGAATAACCGATCCGCAAACCCTGCGCAAGATCGCCGACGTGGCTGAAAAATACCGGGCAGCAGCCTTGAAGATAACATCAGCCCAGCGGATCGCCATAGTAGGCCTCAAGCCTGAGGATGTTGAATCAGCCTGGAGCGAACTGGGCATGGATCCCGGGGCCGCTGTGGGCCTCTGCCTGCGCAGTGTGAAAATATGCCCGGGAACGACCTTCTGTAAACGGGGGCAGCAGGACTCGGTGAGCCTGGGGTTGGAAATCGACAAACGCTACCACGGGCGGGAGCTTCCGGGAAAAACCAAGATCGCGGTTAGCGGCTGCCAGAATTCCTGTTCCGAACCGGCCGTACGCGACATCGGTATCATGGGCACCCCGAGAGGCTTCACCATTCTGGTGGGAGGAAATGCTGGGTTAAGGCCAAGGCTGGGGGATGTCCTGGTGGAGCACCGGGAACCACAGGAGGTCCTGGATATCGTGGACCGGATTCTTGACTACTACCAGCAGAATGGCAGGCGTAACGAGAGGATCGGCCGAATGATTGACCGGATTGGTCTGGATACCTTACGAACGGCGGTTCTTGGCCAGGACCACATGACTTCGTCTGAGACCGTTAAGCATTAACCATAAAAAGGCCCGTTTCCGGGCAGAAACGGGTGTTATCTTCAATCCGGGAGCGTTCGGCCTTCCAGGTATGAACCACTTAAAACCCCAACATGTTCATGCCGGCAACGGCATCCAGGATGCGTTTTGCATTGCTGCCCAGTACCTCCAGGATGATGACCTCCACCACCAGATAGGTCTCGGCATCCTCTCGTATACAACCGATCCGACAATCATCGCCCCTTCCCAGGCCGGCATGAAGGTGCATCACTGGTTCCTGATTCTCGTTACGAAAGAGGGTTCCTATACCTATCATCTCATGTGCGTCATTGAAGTTCTTCCATACCGGGGAAGGAGGCACAACATCCTTCTCCGGTCCTGCCACCAGTGAGGCCTTTTTTAGAGCGCCAATCAAAAATAGAACCGCTGCAGACAGGTTCTCCTTAACCGCCAATTGACGCAGTTCCTTTAGCAGGTCGTCTCCATGCTCGATCTTGGCAATAAATACCCGTCCCAGGTGACCCGGGCTGTATTTCATAATTATCCCTTCCTTGCAATTATGGCCACAGTTATAAGAACCCCAGGACAACCCCGGCGATTACGAAATAGATGAGCAAACCCAATACGTCGGTTACCGATGTTATCAGGGGACTGCTGGCTACAGCCGGGTCCAGTTTGAGACGGGTTAGGACAAACGGCAGGGTGCCCCCGATCAAGCTGGCCAGCAGAATTATTCCTATGGTGGTAAGACCAACGATAAGTCCAATTTCCCAGCCGCCGCGAACCAAGCCGAACACGGTGCTGAACACACCCAGGGTTACCCCCAGTGACACCCCCACCACCAGTTCCTTGGCCAAGGTGGAAAGCCACTGGCTCAATTGCAGGTCCCCGGTAGCCAACGCCCTCACCATAAGCGTAGCCGACTGGGCTCCTGCGTTACCACCGCTGCCCAACAGCAGGGGAATGAAGATAGTCAGGGCTATCACCTTCTGCAGGGTCTCTTCAAAGACCGCCACCACCCCGGCCGACAGCAGGCTAACAAAAACCAGAACCACCAGCCAGCCTATCCGCTTGCTGTAAAGCTCCCAGACACTGGCTTCACGGTAGCTGGTGGTCAGGGGAGTAACCGCCGCGCCCTTGTATATATCTTCTGTGGCCTCTTCCTGAGCCACGTCCAGGACATCATCGAAGGTAACCAACCCTACCAGGACTCCGCTGGAATCCACCACCGGCAGGGAGAATAGGTCATACTTCTGCATGATCTTAACCGCCTCTTCCCGGTCATCGAACGCGGAGAGGCTGACAAAAGAATAGTTCATGATCTCCTCGACCTTATCCTCCGGCCTGGCCATGATAAACCGGGAGAGTTCCAGGGCATCCAGCAGCTTCCAGTGTGCATCCACCACATAGATGACGTGGAGGGTTTCGCTCTTCTTTCCTTTTACCCGGCAGTGTTCCAGGGCCTGGGCTACAGTCCATTCCGGCCGCACCGCTACGTAATCGGGAGTCATAAGCCTTCCCACGCTGAATTCCGGATATCCCAGGAGGAAGCGCGCCTCGCGCAAATCCTCGGGGCTTAACAGGTTGAGCAGGCGCTGGGTAACCTGCCCTGGGAGTTCTTCGAAAAGGGTAGTTCTATCGTCCGGTCTCAAATCGGCCAGGAGATGCC
>JBLNCH010000100.1:0-8939 GCA_050260485.1 Bacillota bacterium
CCATCTCCTGTTTGCATGCAGTACGGTGATGAACCAGACTGATCTGCAAAGCGAAACTTGCCCAATCATTCCAGCACGGAAGTCTTTTACGTCAGTTAAGTCAGTGGGAGCAGGTTAAGACCTACTAATCTATAACCCCCTACCAGAGGGTTCGACTACCCTCAAGTGGCACATTTTATGGCCAGTAATCTGGACAGTTTGTTGATGTTTTCAAGACCTCGGATTGCAATTTCCCCCAGGATACGCTGCACTTCAGGATCACTGGTTTCCTGACAAAAGCGGTGTACCTGTTCGTTGAACTCCCTCTGTGAGTTAATCAGTCTTCTAACCCGGTCCCTGACTTGGGTCCGATCATTCTGCCCATCCAAAAACTCATTCCTCCCAGGCTGACAGGGGAGACTTGCCCAAGTCCCCCCCTTTTTCCTAAACAAATGCCCGGCAAATGCCAGGCATAGGGGGTTAGCAATCGTCGGGGTCAAGCTCAGCAAACACCACTATGTCATGGAACTTGGTAAGTTTGTCGATGATGTCAACGTATACCTTAAGCGAAATACAGGTTCCGATTACGGGGGTGACTACGAAACAGGGACTATTGGGATCCTCACAACTACCCAGGATTTCTCCTTCGAAACTCCAGTTCTTCAGGATAATCTGGGATCTCTCAACCTCTTCCTTGAACTCCTGTGGACTCAAGGGAGGGTTAAACTCATCTAAAGGTATGCTCTTGCTGAAACAGAATCCCTCAAGGGTTACGATTTCAAAAACACCCGGGTCTTCGCCTACTACTACGATAAGTATTACATTGAATGCCAGGCTCACTTTTACTCTATGGTTGCCGACAAAGGTTTCCTCTGCTGAAATTAGCTGTACTTTAATATCGTCGATCTGGGTGATTTTTCCTCCGACATCTTCTGCTGGAATACAGATGATTTCGTCGAGGACTTTTTCCTGACGCTGAATATTCTTGGCTTTGACAACCTCTGCGAAAAGATCGAGCCGGCAGGGGTATTCACAAATTAAGCCCATTCTTCTTCCCTCCTTTTACATTGAAATCCTAGACCTCCTTGCCGCCGGGGAGGGAACCCTATTTATTTCGAATTTCTAGGATATATTATGAAAGGCAGGAATGAAGTGTGCTTAGGTTGCATCCTCTTCTTTTAAAAAAGCTCCTGTTTGTTATTCTTTTGTATATCCTGCTTAATCATCACATGCGTGCTTTCCAGCCCGGTGTGACACCAGATGGAGATGCCTTTGGCTCTTGCATCCTCACAAAAACCTACATCTTCTCCCTGCCGGTGAAGGTGATACCTTACTCCTTTCTCTTCAATTACCCACCTCTGAATCAAATAGCCGGCTCCAGTACAATCAACCGGTATCAGGCTGTTTCGCTTGAAGTCCTGAATAGGACGGTAATGGGTCCCATGCTGCCGTGTTATGTTATAGTAACCCAGTTCACCAAGATGATGGTCGTTGCGCACCAGCATTGAAACCACCGGAAGATCTAGTTTGATCAACTCTTTCAGGCTCCCGGGTGTTACCAGGATGTCGCTATCCACTGAAAACAGATGACTGCATTTAGTTTTAAGAAATATCTTTAATAGAATATTGCGCAGGATCACCAGGTTGCCGATATTATAGGCTCCTCGTAAAGATGAATGGCGGTTAGCCATATTTTTTATGGTTATATGCACCGGAGAAGTTGATCGCCCGGCAAATTGCTGGAGGATAATTAGGGTGTCATCGGTGCAGTCATTGACGATGAAGGCATATTCGATCTGATTCCGCGGGTAGTCCAAATCTGAGAGACTCCGCAGATAACGAGGCAGTATCCATCCCCTGTCGCGGACCGGACACCCGATTAAAACCCGAGCTGAATCCTTGATAGTATCATCTCCGATCCCGGTATGTGAACTTCGCTACTATTTTTTATGCATAAGGGTTTGAAAAGGTCTCCAAAACCTCAGATAAAAACGTCAATTAACAGCCGTCTCTGGGGTAGAATTACTGGCATTCGTTTTGCCCCAACTGCCAATAGGCTTATAGATAGGCCTGTACTCCGTCCTTTTTATATCTCCAGTGTCAAAATCGGTTCTCCTATATATTATGGTTAGTAGTCTCCTGCATAAGCTCTTCTGCAAATGTCATGCTGTTACATTTAATCCGATTAAGATTCGTTAGGCGGTATTGGGGAGGAAATATCTTTGAAGGTTTTATTCACCAATGAAGCCCCGTTGATCAAATACGGGCTGGCTGAAGGTTTTCGGCAATTGGGATGTCAGGCCAAGGTTATCCAGGGTGAGGATGAACGGCTCTGGGGAGGTATTCCGGTGAAAGAACAGCGGCGACGCTTGCTGTCAGCCATCCATGCATTCAAGCCGGATTTTGTTTTTACCGAGGGTTACCCGGGGTTTGATGGACCGACTGTTTGCCAGACGATTCGCAGTCTATCTATACCTCACCTGTACTGGGCGATAGAGGATCCTGTTTCCACCGATTACCTCTCCATGGTCTACGCAACCCAGGTAGATTACGTCTTTACTACAACTGCGGAGTGTGTTCCAAGGTATGAGGCTCTGGGAAAAGGCTCGGAAGTGCTGCTCTTTGCATGTAATCCGGAATACCATTTTTATACCGGGCCCCGGGCGGAATATCTTTATGACATGATACTGGTAGCCACAAACTACGATTCCCGGTATAAGGAGATCCAATGGTTCATCATGCCCCTGGTGGAGCGCGGCTACTCCATTAAAATTTGGGGGTTATTCTGGGATGATCCGGGCAGACCAATCAATTTACTGCCCTACCCCTGGGCATACGGTGGTCTGCTCCCTTATGAAGAACTCCCCTATGCTTACAGTTCCGCGAAGATTGTGCTGGGTGTAAACTGTGATGATACCTCAATAACCCAAACCTCCATGCGGCCGTTTGAAGCCCTGGGCTGTGGAGGCGGTTTGTACCTGGGTCATTACACCAAAGCTCAGGAATATCTGTTCGGTGATCTGATATTCCAGGTACGAGATACCGAAGAAACTATAGATGCGGTTAACACCATCCTTGGTATGAGTGAGAATGAGCGTCGGGAAAGAGCTCTTCACGCCCAAAGACACGTTTATGAAAACCATACTTATCGGCTCCGCGCAGAACAAATACTGCGGACCTTCGGCCGCCTCTAAAATTTCCGGAACAATTTCGGGGACAATTTCGGGGACACCATACTAAATTAATAATTTAGTATGGTGTCCCCGAAATTGTCCCCGAAATTCCGTAACCCCTCTTTATTTCCATCCATATACTGTAATTGACAATATGTTCCATAAACACTCCGAGGTGATGCTCTTGAGTGTAATTTTCCGTCCCGAGGATTACGCTACCGCGGAAGTAATGGTTGAGCACATCGGGTATTCCCTATTTTCAGGAAGACCGTTTTCCTTAATCCGTTTGGGTGACGGGGAACTCATGGTATTGGCCCAGGAGTTCGTTTACAGCCTCGACTGGATCGAGAAAAATGTGCCCTGGAGAGGTTCCAACACTTACTGTGGGGTAAAACTGCCCAACCTGGAATTACGGGATAGAATGATTGAATCTATCACCAAAGCTGATATGGTAGGGGTATTTGCCGATGATGATTTTACGTGCCAGGTATTTAGGGCCTTGGGAATTCAGCCTCGATCGATCTGCTATGCCTTTGAAAACGTATACCTACCTATGTTTAAACCGTTTGTTGATCTGATTCGCCGATACCCGCCACTGTTGGTGGGACGCCCGGCTGAACAGTTCGCCCGGTTCCTGTATGAGAAACTGGGGGTGGTAGTCCCAGGTACCGTTTCCATAGACGGGTATGAGGAGATTGACTCCTGTATAGAAGCAATGGCCCGGATAGGTCACGAATGGTCCCTGGTTTCTGCCGGGTGTAATGCGACGGTAATCTGCACAACCATGGCTGAGCAATGGGGTAAGGTGGCCATAGATTTTGGTCATGCTCCGGACAATGCCATGTCGCCTGATTACCCGGACTACTGGCTTAATACTGATTAATCTTGCAACAAGAGGTGGTCCGCTTGAGGTTTTTATTCACCGATGTGAATCCTGTGATCACTCACGGACTAGGCAGGACCCTCACCGAGCTCGGTGAAACTGTTGAGATCGTTGACGTAGGGTTGGCTTCCCAGCAGGATCCTAATTTTCTGGAACGAACGATTACCTCTTTCAATCCTGATTACGTATGCTCTCAAGGTGGTTGGGGAGGTCTGGGGAGTATAATCTTTCCTATCCTTCGCCGGAAGGGAATCCCGCATATTTTTTGGGCCAGTGAAGATCCGATGTTTTTTGAAAGTCTTTCGCTGCCCATGGCGAGAAACTCCCAGTATGTATTCACTACTGCGGCTGAATGCATTGACAAATACCTATCTTGGAATATAAAGGCCCATCTGATGTTGTTTGCCTGCTCACCATCATTTCATCACCGGGTGGAGCCAAATCCGCGGTTCAACCACGACTGCATATTTATCGGCAACAACTACAGCCAATTCCCGACCCGGCTAAAGGGCATGGAGATTATCCTGAAACCACTTATCGAAAATGGTTTTGATCTCAAAGTCTATGGCCTGGATTGGTGGCTCAACCGTAGAAACCATTTCTATATTGAACCAAAAATCTACGGAGGCGGCTTAACTTACGAAGAGATGCGGACTGCCTATTCCTCCGCCAAGATCGTGCTTGGTTTGCACTCCGTGGACACCTCGCCCACCATGATGAGCATGAGAACCTTCGATGTTCTGGGTTGCGGGGCCTTTTACCTGACCCAGTGGACCCCGGCTATTGAAAACCTTTTCTCTAATCATGACCACCTGGTTTGGTCCAAATCGCAAGAGGAAACCGTCGAACTGGTAAATTACTACCTGGCCAGACCCGAAGAACGGCAAAGGATTGCCCGGAAGGGTCAAGCTGAGGTATATGCTAAACACACCTATAAACACCGGGTCGAGGAGTTCCTGAAGGTGCTAAAAACACCGGACATGGGAATTAAATCTGATTCCCGCTATTATTCGTTTAATAGCAACTCCAACCGGCAGTGGCATGCGATGAGAGTTGGGAGGGTTAAAATCAAGGCGGGAAAACCACAAGATGCATAGAATTATTCACCTCCCCGAATACCCACGAATAGACTATGATGAGATGTCTAATTAGGGAGTATTGCTTCTTTGATGTAATAATTACGGTTAGTATCTGACAATACGGATTGGGGAGGAGAACCCATGGGCTATACAATACTGTATCCCCCGACCATCGATTTTGATTGGCTTATCCAGCGGCCGCAGCAGTTAATGCAGGCCTTTGCCTCCTTAGGAGCCAAGGTCTTTTACATGAACCCCGGCACCCATACACCGCATAAGCGGGGGGTTACCAGGATATCTAATAATCTGATGGTATTAAACAAAGTAGACCCCAAAGTATACATGAAGCAACGACCCATTTTCTACTTCAGCTCACCGGCCCATGTGGATATGATACCCCGCTACAATCCGGTCCTGGTGGTTTTTGATTATCTCGATGAACCGGCGGAGGAGTTTGTTTCCCTGGCGCCATACCTGCGCCGGGCGCTGACCTCGGCTGATTTGGTGGTAGCCTCTTCGGAACGGCTTTACCGTGACAGCCTAACCGTTAATCCTAATACTATCCTGGTTCCTAACGGGTGTAATTTTGATCACTTCAACCGGGCCCAACACCGCAACCTTCCAGTTCCGGATGATGTGAAACATCTCAAGCCCCCTATAGTAGGTTATCATGGTGCCATAGCCACCTGGCTGAATTTTGGCCTGATAGCAAGGGTGGCCGACAGCCTTCCCCACGGCCACGTTGTCATGGTGGGACCATTCTATAACGTGACCAGTGTCCCCCAGCGTCCGAATCTTCATTGGCTGGGCTACAAGAGTTTTGATTTACTGCCCAACTATACTCAGCTTTTTGATGCTGCCTTCATACCATTTCGGGTCTCTCAGATGACCGAATCGGTTAATCCCATTAAAATGTGGGAATACATGGCAGCCGGAACACCGGTAGTAACAACCGCCCTGCCAGAAGCACAAGGTCTCCAGGAAATATATTATTCCTCTAATGACGATGAATTTATCGCGAATATTCGTCAAGCCTTAAACGAGGATCCGACTAAGTTCCGTCAGGCTAGAATCTCTCTGGCTCAGAGAAACACCTGGTTGGCCAAAGCCCAGCAAATATTACAGGCTATAGAGCGTACCATGGGGCCTGCGCGAAGGTTAAGCAATGTATTGGTTACAGGTTTCCAACATGATCCTCCGAAATTCGCTTCACCTGCATACCGGCGGGGAAGAAAAATAGTAATCAGGGTCCGCAGTAGTGTTTATGAAATGGCACCAAGAAAGGGGGTATTCCTCCGTTCTGGAATCCCTCTAATTTACGGTTCATACACCATAAGGATTAAGAAGCCGGTGGTAATATCGGTTTAGGAGCGGACCCAAGTAGAGCTTTTCTGAAAAGTTGCAAAAAAAAACCGCTAAATGCGGTTATTTATGGCCACTGACTATTTTAATCTCTTCGTCCTGGTCGTAGACGAATAACTCAACTGTCTCGGTTAAAACATCAGCGTAGCTATATGATACTCTTCTTTCTACTTTACGCTCATTTATCTTAATTATAAAGATGTTAGGATAGGTGGACTCCAGGACACCTTCTCGCTCTATGATACGGTTCCTTCCCCGGTTGGCTTTCAGTCTAATGCGGCTGCCAACAAAAGAATCCAGGTCCTCCTTAATTTGTGATATCGGCCTGGGAGAATCCAAACATATCACCTTCTTATTCATTTTTCTAATTCATTGTATAATACTTGGGTGGTCCAAGTCAAGCTAACGTATTATTTTATATAATAGCTTTTCGCTTGTCAATGATAAATACGGCTAATGTTAGTCAGCGATAATGTCATGGTATAAGTCGTCAGGGAAAATGTCATCCCCCCAAACCGACATAAGGGGAGGATGAAATATGATTATGTCTAAAGCGAGAATAAGCCGGACAACCACCAGGTATGACCTGTCGGTTCGTGGATTAAGTACAGAGGTTCCCAGGGCCCGCAGAGTGTGCCAAAACGGCTATATTAGAAAATTTTCAGCTATACCGTATAAAATCTCATGGTTCTACATTTGGTTTTAACACACTATGCTGTCCTGAGACATGGAGGTCGATAAACGAGGTTCTCGACCTACCAACCGACAATTAAATTTACCTTTGAAAGTCATTAAAATTGAAGGCAAACCAATTATTTTGCGGTTTCTGCATTCCTACTTGGTGTAACGATCTGCAACTTTACTGGCTCCGCTGGCATAAGGTTTAATCTTGGCATCGAAACCACTGCCCATAACCATTCCAATGATATCTTTAACCAACTCCTTGGTTTCCCCATGGGTTCCTACATCGAGATGAATCTCCACCTTAAGGTTTTCCTCTCCTCTCTGAGAGAGACATTCAGCCAACCTGTCGGCCATTTCAAGACTTAAAGAGGTTTCATAGAAGATACGCTGGCGGAGGCTGTTTATCTTGCGGTCATACCTTTTGGTATAGTAATAATGAGCGCCCTTTCCAACGCGGTGAATAATAATAGCAGTAACAAAGCAGGTTCCATCACGGGACTGGGAGTCTGAGCCCACAATCAATTTGTACTGGAAACTGGTGTCTTCAGCAATGTACCCACGGATGTCGTCAACCACTTGCTCCAGGCTTAACCTGCCGTGGGTGGGACTGATAAATGTCATATTTCCTTCCCCCTTTAACATAATCTGTTGGCAATCCGCGCAAATTCCTCAATGCTTAACGTTTCTCCCCTCCGTTTGGGATCCACTCCCAGCGACAGAAGAACCTCCATAGCCTTATCCCGGTCTGCCAGATTACTATTGACCAAGACATTTAACATGGTCTTCCGTCGTGCCTGAAAAGCAGCTCTAGTCAGTTCCGTAAATATTTCTTCCTTCTCCACCACCAGCGGCCGGGAGCGCGGAATAAGCCTAATAACAGCAGAATCCACATCCGGAGAAGGATAGAAACAGTTTCTAGATACCCGGGCTACCAGTTCGACCTCAGCTGTTCTGTTGATCATAACTGTGAGTAAACTGTAATCCTTGGTTCCAGGAATCGCCAGAAGTCTGTCGGCCACCTCACGCTGTACCATTAATACCGCGTGCTGGATCCGATTTTTGTGCTCCAGAATCCGAAAAATAATAGGACTGGTTATGTAATATGGAAGATTTGCACAGATTATCAACTTGTCCAGGGGGCTTCTGAGAAATTTAAAAAAATCCTGTTCCCAATCGAACGCTAAAATATCTCCAGTCAACAAAGTGATATTCGACCGTGAGTTAAAAATATTTTGCAGTATGGGAATCAATTTTTTATCAATCTCAACCGTAACAACTTGACTGGCGGCATCCGCCAAAAACAAGGTTAAGGCACCAAGTCCGGTGCCAATCTCTAGTACGATGTGGGTTTTTGTTATCTGAGCCGCGTCTGTTATTTTCTGTAAAATGTTTTTGTCAACCAGGAAATTCTGCCCCAATCCTTTATGCGGCCGCAAATCTTTTTCCGCCAGCAGGCTTCGCACGCCAGATAGCGTTGCATTGTCCAAATCAAGCATCCCGCCTTATTGATAAGCTAGTATTATTTTACTACAAAAAATTACATAACAAAAAACCCGGGATAAATTCCCAGGTTTAATGTTTTGGGCTACTACTTAATTGTTGGTGCAATGCGTTTGGTTACTTCGGTTATCTCTTTGGCAAAACTTTGTACTGGTTTGCCGGCTAGAACCCCTCGTGCAATATCTTCTATCCTTCTAACCAGATCGGGGTTGGTCGTTACCAAAACCCGGGTAACTCGCTTATCTGCTTTATCTAACTTATTGGTAACCTCTTTTTTTA
>JBLNCH010000101.1:0-4101 GCA_050260485.1 Bacillota bacterium
TCATCATGGAAGCTGATTTTAAGCCCAGGGTTCAGAAAAGCCAGCTCCTTCAGTCTCTGAATCAAAACCGCGTTTTCCATCTCCACGGTCTCAAATATCTCAGGGTCGGGCCAAAATCTAATCCGGGTTCCGGTTCCCCGGGTTTTGCTCTTGATCGCAAGGGGGGCTACAGGTACACCACGGGTGAACTCCTGAAAGTGTTCACCGCCGTCACGCTTAACCCAAACCTGGAGCCGCTCCGACAGGGCGTTTACCACGGAAACCCCGACTCCGTGCAGGCCGCCGGCCACGGTATAGCTGCCGCTCCCGAACTTACCCCCTGCGTGAAGTACGGTCAGAGTAAGCTCCAGGGCCGGCTTGCCGGTTTGCGTATGTATGTCAACCGGGATTCCCCGGCCATTGTCCTCGACCGTTACCGAATGATCGCGGTGACAGGTGACGGCAATCTCCGTACAGTACCCGGCCAGGGCCTCGTCAACGCTGTTGTCCACTACCTCATAAACCAGGTGATGCAGTCCCCGGGGACCGGTGGAGCCGATATACATCCCCGGCCGCCGGCGAACCGCCTCCAATCCTTCCAGGACCTGTATCTGATCGGCATTGTAGTCATGGTTGTTTGTCAATTCGAACCTCCTGATATCGGTTGGTAGGAAAATGATTAGCAAAGATATACAGTATCATTATAGTATGTTCGCAGCTTCAAGATCCAAAATCACTGCAAGATGGGGAATGCTGCCCGGGATATGGTGCTGCGTATCCCTTGACAATTTTCAAGAATCGGGTTTAACTATACTAAAATTAAATAAAACCGGGGTGCTGCTTAATGCGGCTGAGAGAGGTTAAAACCTAAACCCGTATTACCTGATTCAGATAATGCTGACGTAGGGAGTGTGAAGACAGAATATTAACCTCTTTCTATGACTAGAAAGGGGTTTTTTATTGGCAATGCGGGGCTAAATAAAAGGGGGTGATCCGATGAATAGTCGATTGGCAGAATGCCTGAAAGCAGTTAAGCAGAAGACACCGCTGGTTCATACCATCACCAATTATGTCACGGTCAATGATTGTGCCAATGTTTTACTGGCGGTCGGAGCATCACCGGCTATGTGTGAAGCAACCGATGAGGCGTTTGAATTCAGCCAAATCGCCAATGCTCTGTACCTGAATACCGGTACCCTTACCAAAGAACAGGAAACGGCTATGTATTTGGCTGCCAGGGGAGCCGATTTGAAAGATATTCCGATCGTTATTGACCCGGTAGGTTGTGCGGCGATATCCAAGAAAATTACTTTTATCAAAAGACTGAAAAATTTCGGTTCGTTCTCCGTGATTAAAGGAAACATGGGTGAGATTAAGGCATTGGCGGGTGTGGCGGCCCGGGTGAGGGGAGTCGATTCCCTGGAGGAAGGGGAAGATGGCCTCGAGATCTGTCAGGGTTTAGCCCGGGATTATGGCTGTACTGTGGCGGCAACAGGCCCGACTGATATTGTCACTGATGGCCGGAGGGTCTGTCTGATAAAAAACGGAACTAAAATGTTGACCAGGATTACCGGTGCAGGCTGTATGGTGGGAGCTCTGGTGGCTGCCTTCTGTGGTGGTAATGAAGATCCTTTACTGTCCACTGCGGCGGCAATAGTGACGATGAATCTCGCCGCCGAGTTGGCTGAAGAGGAACCGGGAGGGGTCCATCCCGGTACATTCAGAACCTATCTCTTTGACAAGATAAGTCTGGTGGATGAAAACCTGATTAGGAAACGGGGGCAGGTCATATGCCTGTAGATTACAGCCTGTATCTGGTAACTGACCCTTACCTGGTAGGAACAAAGGATTTTTACACCTCAGTGAGAAAAGCCCTGGAAGGTGGAGTAACCCTCCTGCAGGTTAGGGAAAAAGACGCCAGTTCACGAGATTTTTATACCAGAGGTCTCAGGCTGAAGGAAATTGCCAACGAATTTGGTGTGCCGTTGATTGTTAACGACCGTGTGGATATCGCATTGGCCATCGATGCAGATGGAGTGCACATTGGTCAGGATGATCTGCCTCTCGAGGTGGTGCGGCAGCTTCTGGGTCCGGACAAGATCCTGGGTTATTCGGTATCTAACCTTGAAGAGGCCAGATACGGACAAAGGATGGGAGCAGACTATCTGGGAGCAGGCCCGTTGTATGCCACCAGCAGTAAACCGGATGCGGTCAGTCCCATTGGTATCGAAGGGATAGCGACCATTAAACAAGGTGTAAAGATCCCCGTGATAGGGATTGGAGGCGTCACCGCCTACAACCTGAGTCAGGTAAAAAGCACCGGCATTGACGGCATCGCAGTTATTTCTGCGATTCTGAGCCGGGAAGATACCTTTCGTGCTGCCAGGGAGCTGCGTGAACTATGGAGAAAGTAGACTATGCGTTTTTTGTTGACTTTGATGGCACCATAGCTTCGGTTGATGTCTGTGAGGAAATGGTTGCTGCTTTTGCCCGCGATGGTTGGCAGGAGCTTAATGAAAGGTGGGAGAAAAAAGAGCTCTCAACCCTGGAGTGTGCTCGCCGAACATTTGAATTGTTTAGAACCAGCGACCCTGCTGATTTTCTGGGCCTGATCGATAAAGTAACAATTGATCCGGGTTTTCCGGATTTTATGGCCTTCTGTCGGGAAAGGAATTTTCCGGTTACAATCCTGAGTGACGGCTATAGCTTTTACATTGAGTACCTCCTAAGACGTGAAGGCATTGAATTGCCGTATTATGCGAACAGACTGCTCTTTACTCCCCAACTCGATATAGAGGCCCCGTATGGTTCCGGTTGCTGCGATATATGCGGAGTTTGTAAGCTTGAACTCTTGCAGAAGCTTAGGATGCCCGGGCAAAAAACGGTGTACATCGGAGACGGCTATTCTGACTTTTGTCCAGCCCAGAGTGCAGATATAGTTTTTGCCAAGGCCAGACTCTACCAGCATTGTCTTGAGGCGGGAAAAAATGCTTATTGCTTTGAGACCTTTACTGACATTGTGAATGAATTAAACAAGATGATTGAGGAGTGATCAGATGAAGCATCTCTTAACTATTGCCGGTTCCGATTCCGGCGGAGGAGCCGGAATTCAGGCGGACCTAAAGACCTTTGCTGCTCTCGGCGCCTATGGGATGAGTGTTATTACAGCCGTAACCGCTCAAAACACCCTGGGAGTTTATCAAGTGGTGGAGATGAGCAGGGAAATGGTAAAAGCACAGATTGATGCCATCTTTTCCGATATACCGGTCGACGCTGTCAAGATCGGTATGGTGTCTAATGCTGAAATAATAAGCCAGATCGCATCCTCTTTAATAAAGTGGGAAGCAGCCAATGTTGTAGTGGATCCGGTGATGATCTCAAAAACCGGTTATCATCTCCTGAAGCCTGAAGCTGTCGAAGCACTGAAGAATGAGCTTTTTCCGCTGGCCACGGTAGTTACGCCCAATATACCCGAGACTATAGAATTAGTAGGATTCAATGTGAAAGATGTAGAGGGGATGGAACGGGCAGCCAGGGAGATCCATCGTTTAGGACCCAGAAGTGTTCTGATTAAAGGAGGTCACCTGGGGGCGGAAGCACTGGACCTTTTCTTTGATGGCGAGAAAGTAACCAGGTTTACGGTTCCTCGTTTAAACAAGAAGAACACCCATGGAACCGGTTGCACCCTATCTTCTGCAATTGCGGTCCATCTGGCCCAAGGTTATGATCTGGTAAAGGCAATAGGTAAAGCCAAGGACTACTTGACGGAAACAATTGAGACCGGGTTACCGCTTGGTCATGGAGTTGGCCCCGTGCACCATTTTTGCCGGCTATATAAAAATGCCGGCATGGAATAGAATGTGTAATGGGGGCTGATTTATTTACTTTCGATCTTATCGATGTTTTGACCTGGCCAATTGTATAGGGCCGGCCAAACAACACCTTACCCTGACGCAATTGATACATCTTCGCAAGTAAAACAAAAAGGGTGAGCATTCGTAATGAAAATAAGAACCGTCTCAATAATCGGATTGGGAGCCCTGGGAATCCTGTATGGCAACCATCTGTCCAAAAGAATGCCGTTCGCGAACCTGCGAATAATTGCGGACCAGGGTAGGATAC
>JBLNCH010000102.1:0-2798 GCA_050260485.1 Bacillota bacterium
GGTTAAGACCGCACAGTTTGTTCTCCATCCCGGTTGGTGGTTCCACGATGGTCTGCTCTTTCTCCGGGTACATTGCCCGTACGGTGGGGGCAAAAACTGCACCAACTCCTTCCTGCTTTAGAAGGTCGAGGTCACGCGACAGGTCCCGGGGATACCGGTCGTAATCCTCTCCTTCACCAAACTGAATCGGATTTACAAAAATGCTTACCACAACCAGATCACAAAGTTCCCGAGCTCGGCGGACAAGACTCAGGTGCCCTTCGTGCAAATACCCCATAGTGGGAACCAGTCCTATTTTAAACCCAGCTCTCGACTGGGCACGACTCCAATTTTGCATCTCCTGAGGGCTTTCTATCACTTTCACCGGCTTATTCTCCTAATACAGTTTCTCAATTACTTCTTCATTGATTGAATAGCAATGCTCCGGACCAGGGAAGGTGCCGGCTTTAACCTCTTCACTATATGATTTAACCGCCTCCACCATCAGCGGGTGGAGATCGGCAAACTTCTTAACAAACTTGGCTACATGGCCTTGAAACAATCCTAACATATCATTTACAACCAGGACCTGGCCGTCACAATCCGGGCCAGCTCCAATCCCGATAGTGGGAACCGTTACCTCCTCGGTTATCCTCTTGGCTAATGCCGCCGGTATGCCTTCCAGGACAATAGAGAATACACCTGCTCTTTCGAGGGCTTTGGCATCCTCGATCAGCTTTCTGGCCGTTTCCAGGTCTCGCCCCTGTACCTTGAACCCGCCAAACTGGTTAACAGATTGCGGGGTTAAGCCGATATGTCCCATCACTGGGATCTCCGCCTCCAGGATGGCCTTTATGGTATCGACCCTTTCCCGTCCGCCCTCCAGCTTAACTGCCTGGGCTCCGCCTTCCTGAATCAACCGGCCGGCATTTCTGACCGACTCAGGGATGGATATATGATATGACAGGAACGGCATATCAGCTACCACCATGGTATTCTTCACGCCCCGGACTACCGCTTTGGTGTGATGAACCATGTCATCCATAGTAACCGCCAGGGTATTCTCATAACCTAAGATCACGTTGCCAAGAGAATCACCTACCAGAGCTATATCGATCCCGGCCTCATCCAGTACAGTGGCCGTTGAATAATCATAGGCCGTGAGTACCGTAATCTTTTCACCTTTTCGTTTTTTTTCTTTTAAAACCGCAGTCGTTATCCGCGCCAATGTATTCACCCCCAAAACTTACACGTTCATACTGTTCATCTTGCGTAAAAAAAGACTCCTCATGGCCTCAGCCGCCCTATCGTCGACTGTTCCTTTGGCCTTCGCCACCTCAGTGGTATAGTATCCTAGCCAGCTATACAAGACTATCAATTGGGGGGCCATTTCTTCAAGACAATCCAGGTGTTTCAATACCGTCATAAGGTCTCCCCGGGCAATAGGACCGGTTAAAGCCCTGGGGATCCCAATCTTCTCAATGTTTTTAATCGTCCCTTTAATAAGCGGCAATACCGCCTGTAACGCCTGCGCACGCGGAATCCCGATGGATTCCAGGAGCTGTAAACCAATGTCAATTACCGTTACCAGATAGTTTGACACGACACAGGCCCCGGCGTGATACAGGGGTTTAACCTTTTTGTCAATAAAAAAGTATTCCCCGTCCAGGTCCTGAACCAGGTCTGCTGCCAAACCATGAGATTTTGGATCTCCCTCAATAGTGAATACCGAACCAGGGAGATTACTTATCGCCCGCTCTGTGTTCGCAAAGGACTGCATGGGGTGAATCGAAACCGTTAAAGCACCGAACGCCTTGGCCGGTTCCAAGACCTCAGAGGTCAATGCCCCGCTCATGTGGACTACCAACTGGCCTTCAGAAAAGCCTCCTTCTCTGGCCAATACCTCAACAACGTTTCCGATCGCTGAATCAGATGTGGTTATAAACAATATCTCAGCCCGTTCGGCTGCTTCCTGCAGGGTCGAGCACTCCAACGCGCCCACCTTTTCAACCAACTGCCTTGTAGATTCAGGATTAATATCGTAGACTCCCGTAATCTCATAGCCCTTGGAATCAAGGATAACCCCCACAGCTGTTCCAACCACTCCCGCCCCAACAATGCCGACCTTCCTCAAGAGAAACCCCCCTTGAGAGCAACGGCTACCGTCCAACCGTTACTCAAGATTTCCGTCTTGGCCCCCATGGATACAAGCGGATTCACCAGGAGTCCGGCGGGAGAAATCAATTTTTCCGCACCATTCTTAGGATTTTATTTTAGCACGGATGCCCGGTAATGTACAACCAATCACAACAATTTGTCAAAATCGTCAAACAACGTGAACCATATTAATCAAGAAGACAGTCCCCTTGATTCACTCACACTCGGAAGTTGGCCAGGATTTCGCGCAGGTAACGTCCATCCGGCATTTTTAGATCGGGAGCGATTTCCAGTAACGGAGTGAGGATAAAAGCCCGTTTGGTCAGCCAGGGATGGGGAACTACCAGATCCGGTTCCTCGATCTGCTGGTCACCATAGAGCAGGAGGTCCAGATCTATAACCCTTGGTCCCCATTGTTCCGCCCGCTCGCGTCCCATGATTCTTTCAATATCCAGGAGTTCCTGGAGGAGTTCTCGAGCCGACAGAGGGGTATCAAGCGATACCACCTGGTTCAGAAATTCCGGCTGATCAGTCCTGCCCCAGGGCAAGGTGGGATATATCGAGGAGTATCCAGCAATTTGACTGGAGGGGATCTCGGCCAGCATCCGGCAGGCCAGGGCCAGGTTTTCCTCCCGGTTGCCCAGATTTGTGCCCAATCCTAT
>JBLNCH010000103.1:0-3307 GCA_050260485.1 Bacillota bacterium
AACGGACCCCCATTTTGCTGTGTTGGCGGATTACAGGTGGGATAGCTCCTCCTGAAGGAGTCGGTTGACCATTTCCGGATTGGCTTTACCTTTGCTGGCCTTCATAACCTGACCCACCAGGAATCCCAAGGCCTTACCCTTCCCGTTCTTATAGTCTTCCACTACCTTGGGATTTCCATTGATAACCTCTCTTACTATGGCTTGTATGGCCGACTCATCGGAGATCTGTACCAAGCCCCGGTCCTTAACAATCTTATCCGGGGACTCACCAGTAGTGAACATCTCTTCAAAGACCACTTTAGCGATCTTCCCGTTTATAGTACCTTGCTCTAACAGCCTGAGCATATCGGCCAGGGACCGGGGTGTTATCTTGCTGTCTTTTATCTCCAAGTTGTTCTGGTTAAGGAGCCTGCTCAGTTCACCCATAACCCAGTTAGCCACTACCTTGGGCTCACCATACTGATCAACACATTCATCAAAGAAGTCCAGGATATCCTTGGAACTGGTGAGCAGGCCGGCATCATACTGGGACAGTTGGTATTCATTAACCAAGCGCTCCCGGGCCTGATCCGGGAGCTCGGGAAGGCTCTTTCTCACCCTCTCCACCCAGGCCCGGTCTATGTTCAACGGAGTTAAATCCGGTTCCGGGAAGTACCGGTAGTCATGGGCCTCCTCCTTGGAACGCATGCTCATGGTGACCTGCTGGTCCTCGTCCCAGGTTCGGGTTTCCTGGATTATATGTCCGCCTTTCTCCAGGATCTCAATCTGTCGCCTGATTTCATAGTCAACCGCCCGCTCCAGTGACCGGAAGGAGTTCATGTTCTTGATCTCGGCCTTGGTTCCCAATTTCTCCTGTCCTCTAGGCCTGACTGATACGTTGGCGTCACAGCGTAAGGAACCCTCCTGCATTTTACAGTCTGAGACCCCGAGAAACAGGAGAATTGAGCGCAGTTTTTCCACATACATCCGGGCTTCCTGGGGTGACCGCATATCAGGCTCGGAGACTATCTCCAGCAATGGGGTACCGGCTCGGTTTAAATCTACCAGGGAGTAAGGAGTGGTCATTATGTTACCCTTATGAACCAGTTTTCCCGCATCTTCTTCCATATGCACCCTGGTAATGCCAATGGACCTTGGCCCTTTCTCAGTTTCTATGACTAGTCTACCCGCGATGGCTATCGGCAGGTCATACTGTGAAATCTGATAGTTTTTCGGCAGGTCAGGATAGTAGTAGTTTTTCCGGTCAAACTTGCAGTACCCGGCAATCTGGCAATTCAATGCCAGGGCGGTCTTCAGGGCATACTCCACCATCTCCTGATTTAAAACCGGCAGTACACCGGGCATTCCCAGACAAACCGGACATACATGGGTATTAGGCTCAGCCCCGAAGGAGGTCGCACAGCCACAAAAGGCTTTGGACTTGGTTTTAAGTTCAACATGCACTTCCAGTCCGATTACCGCTTCATATCCGCCATTCGTCATGTATTTATACCTCCAATACGGGCGTGCGTAAATGGTAGTCAGTGGCCTGCTCAAACGCATAGGCCGCTTTGAGAAGAGTTCCTTCCGATAACGGTCTGCCCATAAGCTGCAAACCTACCGGCAGGTTATCCACGAACCCCCCGGGGATAGAGATGGAGGGAATGCCTGCCAGGTTTATAGGTATGGTAAGTATGTCAGACATATACATGGTTAGAGGATCTTCCGATTTTTCGCCAATTTTAAAGGCTACCGAGGTGGCGGTCGGGGAAACCAGGAGATCATACTTTTCAAATGCCCGGTCGAAGTCCTCCTTGATGAGCCGCCGCACTTTCAAAGCCTTCAGGTAATAGGCATCGTAGTATCCGGAACTCAGGGCGTAGGTTCCCAGCATGATCCGGCGGGTCACCTCGGGGCCAAATCCCCGAGCCCGGGTATTGCTGAACATCCCTACAATATCCTCTGCATATTTATCGCGATAACCGTACCTCACCCCATCAAAACGGGCCAGGTTTGAGCTGGCCTCCGCCGGAGCAATTATATAATAAGCCGGGAGGGCGTATTCACTGTGGGGAAGACTGGTCTCTTCCACAATCGCTCCCAGCTCTTCGTACTTCAATAAAGCCTTCTTAATGGTGTCCTTGACTTCCTGGTCCACCCCTTTTTGGAAATACTCCCGGGGGAATCCGATCTTCAAACCTTTGATATCTGTCTGCAGGTAACTCCTGAAATCAGGCACCTCGATCCGGAGGCTGGTAGAATCCTGGCTGTCATGGCCACAGATGGCGTTCATCACCAGGGCACAATCGGTTACCGTCCTGGTTACAGGACCGATCTGGTCCAGGGAAGAGGCAAAAGCCACCAGGCCAAACCGGGATACCAATCCATAGGTGGGTTTCATTCCTACCACGCCGCAGAATGAGGCCGGCTGCCTTATGGAACCGCCGGTATCTGAAGCCAATGCATAAAAAACCTCCCCGGAGGCTACCGCCGCTGCAGCACCACCGGAGGAACCTCCTGGAACCCTGGTCAGGTCCCACGGGTTGTGGGTCGGGAAAAATCCTGAGTTCTCGGTGGAGGATCCCATGGCAAACTCATCCATATTCAGCTTGCCCACTATCACTGCCCCGGCCGATTTCAGTTTTTTTACCACCGTTGCATCATATGGAGGTACGAAATTCTCAAGCATCTCCGAAGCACAGGTGGTCCTGACCCCCCGGGTACACATGTTATCCTTGATACCACAGGGAATTCCCGCCAGCTCGCCCGCCTCACCCCGGCTATCCAGGTCTGCTGCCACCTTTTTGGCATCTTCCAGGGTAAGGGTGGTGAACGCCTGTATCCTGTTTTCAACCTGCCCGATGCGTTCCGCTATCGACGCCAGAACTTCCTGGGCGGTAACTTCCCGCCGGGCTAACATCTCTCCAATTTTTTGAACGGTTTGCTGGTAGAGCTTCAACTGTATCCTCCTTACACTATCCTCGGCACCTTGAATTGTCCATCCTCCGAGAGAGGGGCATTGGCCATAGCCTCATCTTTGGGGAGCGACGGTCTTGTCTGGTCTTCTCGCATCACATTGAAAAGAGGAAGGACATGGGCCAACGGCTCAACCCCATCAGTGGGAAGACGGTTAAGCATCTCGAAAAAATCCAGGATTGAACTCAGTTGTTGCGCATAGATTTCTTTCTCTTCAGCAGTAAGGTTTAGCCTGGCTAAAAGGGCCACGTGTTCTACTTCTCTAATCGTCAGAGCCAAAGGCCTTTCCTCGCTTTCTCGAATCTTGATGCACTGTATTATAACAAATTATGAAATCTGATTCCATAAATCT
>JBLNCH010000104.1:0-8427 GCA_050260485.1 Bacillota bacterium
AGAGTGCCAGCCAAGCCGAAATCGAACAGGTTCAGGAGCGCCTGCGCCGGGCAGGGTTTCAGATCCACCTCTCTCAAGGCGTGGAGCGGACCATTATCGGTGCGGTCGGGGATCGCAGTCGGGTTGATCTGGAATTCCTGGAGGCCTTACCCGGGGTCGACAAGGTTGTACCTATTATGAGACCTTTTAAGCTGACCTCCCGGGAGTTTCAGAAGGAAGACACGGTGATTGCGGTTGGGAATCAGAAGATTGGTGACGGAAGCATCCAGGTAATTGCGGGTCCCTGTGCGGTCGAATCCCGGGAGAAATACCTGGAAGTGGCAGTAAAGGTCAAGGAGGCCGGAGCGACCATGCTGCGCGGGGGGGCTTTCAAACCCAGGACCTCACCTTACAGCTTTCAGGGCTTGGAAGAGAAAGGCCTCCAGATCCTGGCCGAAGCCCGGGAATTGACCGGCCTTCCGGTGGTAACCGAGGTTATGGACCAGCGCAGTGTAGAATTGGTGGCCCGGTATGCGGATATCCTGCAGATTGGTGCCCGCAATATGCAGAATTTCTTTCTACTACGTGAGGTTGGAAAGGTAAACAAGCCGATTGTTCTGAAACGAGGGCCCTCAGCTACGCTGGAGGAATGGATCATGGCTGCTGAGTACATCGTTTCCAGCGGGAATCCCCAGGTAATAATGTGTGAAAGAGGAATCAGGACCTTTGAGACCTACACCCGGAATACCCTGGATCTAAGTGCTATTCCGGTTATCAAACGCCTGACCCATCTTCCGATATTGGTAGACCCCAGCCACGGCACCGGCAAATGGAGACTGGTGGAACCCATGGCCATGGCCGCGGTAGCCGCCGGCTGTGACGGGCTGATGATTGAGGTGCACCAGAATCCGGCAGAGGCCTTGTCGGATGGGCCGCAGAGTTTAACCCCGGACAACTTTGCCCACCTGGTGGCGCGGCTTAATAGGTTTTCGCAGAATGGGAGGGTGTAACTTGATCTCCAGAGTGGCCATTCTTGGCCTGGGTATGATCGGAGGATCGCTGGGCCTGGTTTTTACACAGGTCGCAGGCTTGGAGGTGGCTGGATATGACCGGGAACCGGAGACCATAGAGACGGCCCTGCGGATGGGAGCAGTGAACCGGACCGGCAGTATGAGCGAGCTGGCGGCTTGGGCCGATGTAGTCTTTCTGTGCACACCGGTAAGCACTATTCCAGGACTAGCTCGCGAAATGGCGCGGTCCTGCCGGCCGGGCTGCCTGTTGACTGATGTCGGCAGTACCAAACAGGACATCGTTGAAGTATTTGACAGCCTGACGGCAACCGGCTTAAACGGTATTGGTGGTCATCCCATGGCCGGCTCCGAACGGCAGGGGATAACCGGGGCGGATCGCTATCTTTTTGAAAATGCGGTATACATCTTGACTCCCGGCAAAAACACCTCTCCGGGTGCACTGGAGGAACTGAGGGCTCTCCTGGTTCATACCGGTGCCCATGTCATCACCATGGATGCGGAGACCCATGACCGCCTGGTGGCTTCGGTCAGTCACCTGCCCCACCTGGTGGCGAGTGCGCTGGTCAATATGCTTGTGGGACAGGACGAGGCCCTGGCCCTGGCCGCCAGTGGCTTTCGCGATACTACCCGGGTGGCCAGCGGGGATCCCGAACTGTGGACAGAGATACTGCTCTCCAATCGCCGGCTCCTGGCCGGGCAGCTCGAATCGTTCATTGATCGTCTCAGTTACCTGAAAACCATACTGGAAGAACAGAGATCCCGCGATCTGCAGGAATTCCTGACAACTTCGCGGGATATAAGAGAGTCACTGCCTTCCAAGAGAAAAGGCCTGACTCCAACCCAGCAGGAAATGGTATGCGTTGTGCCGGATAAACCTGGTATCATAGGCTCCCTTGGCAGCTATCTGGGGGAAAAGGGTATTAATATAGCTGATATCGAGATACTGCGGGTGCGGGAGGGTGATGGCGGGACCATTCGCATCGGCCTCAGCCGTGAGGGTGATGGCCCAATCGCGGTCGAGACCCTTCTGGCGCATGGAATCAAGGCCTGGATACGATAACTGCTGACCAGGCAGTCCATCTGTCACGTCAAAACAATGGACCGGGATTCTGTCCCGGACATCCCATTTTCGAATAGGAGAGGTAGTTATGGAGTTGGAAATCGGCAGGCGTGGACCGCTGCGGGGAGAATTGACGGTTCCGGCGGACAAATCGATTTCTCACCGGACGGTTATCCTGGGGGCGTTGGCCCGGGGGCAGAGCCTGGTGAAGAACCTTTCTCACGGTGAGGATATAAAATCAACTGTACGCTGCCTGCGCCAGTTGGGAGTGGAAATTATCCAGGAAAGGGGAATCACCCGTATCCGGGGTAGGGGGTTTGCCGGTATGACCGAGTCCGGGGATGTGTTGAACTGCGGCAATTCCGGGACCACGATGCGGCTTTTGTCGGGAGTGGCCGCTACCCGGCCGTTCCTTACTGTACTTACCGGGGATGATTCCCTGCGGCAACGTCCCATGGCCCGGGTGGTTGAACCCCTCCAAATGATGGGAGCCACCATTTATGGTCGTAACAACTCAAGGTCTGCCCCCCTGGCCATTCTGGGTGGGGAACTGCAGGGTATTGAATACCGCCTGAAAGTAGCCAGCGCTCAGGTGAAATCGGCTATCCTGCTCGCGGCTTTGCAAGCCCGGGGAGAAACGGTGATCTATGAAGAAAATCCGTCCCGCGACCATACCGAGCGAATGCTCCGTGAGCTGGGAGTAAACCTGGAGCTTTCATACGGAAAGATTCGCCTGCAAGGACCCTGTGAGCTGACTCCCATGGAATGGACCATTCCCGGAGACATTTCCTCTGCCGCATTCTGGCTGGTAGCCGCCACCATAGTGCCCGGTTCCGAAATACTGGTACGTGATGTAGGAGTCAATCCCACGCGTGCCGGGATATTACAGGTACTGCAAAGCATGGGGGCTGAGATACACTGTCAGGATTGCCGGACAATAGGCGGCGAACCGGTTGCCGACCTTTTGGCCAAACATTCCGGCTTACGCCCGGTTGATATCGGTGGAAGCATAATCCCGTCGCTTATCGATGAGATCCCGGTTTTAGCCATAGCAATGGCCATGGCGGATGGAACATCAGTGGTCAGAGATGCCGCGGAACTCCGTACCAAAGAGTCCGACCGTATAGCCATGATTGTCGCATCTCTCAATCGGATGGGGGTACAGACGGAGGAGACTGAGCACGGGTTCGTCGTCTACGGAAAGGGAAGAATACCCGGAAATAAACGGGTCTCTTCAGGAGGTGACCACCGCATTGCCATGGCATCAGCAATTGCCGGGTTAGTATCAGACCTGCCGGTAACTATTGAAGGATTTGACTGCGTTGGCATATCCTATCCCACTTTCCTGGAGGACCTGTACCACCTTGTGAGCTGATCATTTGGTCCTCTCGACATTTCCATGTATTCCCGGTTAATTGCCGTTAATTGTTAAACACCTGCTGCAGAGGGGCTAGGAAACAGCATCCGTAATACTTGAAGTGGCCACAAATAATGAAACTTAACCCCGTTCCAGTTATGGTGTTTTTAACAGGCTGAATATGCTAAAATGATTGAGAACATTCAAAGCAAACGGGGTTTAATACCTTGAAGATAGCCATTGACGGTCCGGCCGGGGCGGGAAAGAGTACCGTTGCCCGGCGTATTGCTAAAGAACTTGGTATCCTTTACATTGATACTGGAGCCATGTACCGGGCCTTGACATGGAAAACCCTGCAATCGAAGATTGACCTGTCTGACACTGAGGCACTGTACCAACTGGCCCGGGACACGGTTATCGACATCCAGGACGATGGCCATGGTTTACGTATATTCTGTGATGGCCAGGAGGTTACCACTGAGATACGGAGTCCCGAGGTTTCCCGTATGGTTTCAGTAGTGGCTGCCGACGACAAAGTGAGGGAGGTCATGGTAGAAAAACAGCGCGCCATTGCTTTACGTAACGATGTGGTGATGGACGGGCGAGACATTACTCATTGTGTATTACCGGATGCGGAGTACAAATTCTTTCTCACCGCATCATTAGATGTCCGGACCAGGAGACGAGGACAGGAATTGCAGAGTCAGGGATACGAAGTTGATCTGGACCGGCTAAAGCAAGAGATTATGGAAAGAGACCAGCGCGACATGAGTCGCAAAGTAGGCCCGTTGATGATTACCCCCGACGCGGTGGTTATCGATACCAGTGACCTTGATTGTGAAGGTGCTGTGCAGAGTGTTTTAGGTATCGTGAGGGAGGGGTAATTTTGCTTTATTCTTTTTTGAAAATGATTGCCAGTGTTCTTTTCTGGCTGGGGCGGGTCAAAGTGGAAGGAAAAGAGAACTTCCCCGCAGATGGAGCAGTAATTCTGGCGGGAAACCACGAGAGTTTCTGGGACCCGGTAGTGGTAGCCGCATTCATAGAGCGCAAGATTCATTATATGGCCAAGGAAGAATTGTTCGAGCATGTCCTGATAGCCAAGTTTTTACGGCGGCTTAATGCTTTCCCGGTAAAAAGGGGCAGCCCTGACCGGACGGCCATGAAGACGGCCTTAAAAATTCTGGAGGAGGGGAAGGTGCTGGGGATATTCCCTGAAGGCACCCGCAGCAAGACCGGTGAACTTTCGAAACCTCAACACGGTATAGCCATGTTGGTTCTGAAAGGGAAAGCACCGGTGGTGCCCGTAGCCTTCGTCGGCACCCGCAAGATATTCCCCTGGGCATGGTTTTCGCCAGTTGTGGTGAGGATCGGCAGTCCGGTTTCGTATGATGAATATTATGAAGCCAAGCTGTCCACCTCACTGCTGGAAGAAGTTAGTCGGGACATAATGGACAAAATATCAGTTCTCAGGGCATCCTGAGGCAGGAATATGGCCGGTGAAATTAGAACATATAAATAGGCAATGCGAGGTGGAAATCTTGCATATACATCTGGCTGACAACGCCGGATTTTGTTATGGGGTAAAAAGGGCAGTTGACCTGGCAGTAGATGCATCAGTCGAAGATGGACCCTGGCACACATTGGGACCTCTGGTGCATAACCGGGAGGTCACCGCTTTTTTGGCGGATAAAGGTATCACCTGCGTGAATGACACCAGTGAAATCACTTCCGGTGGGGTGTTAATTCGCTCCCATGGTGTACCACCAGAGGTTTTATCCGAGATTGAATCAAGGGGATTGGGCATTATTGATGCCACCTGCCCCAATGTCAAGCACATCCAGGAATTGGCTCGCAAGTTGACCGATGACCACTATCAAATCGTGATTGTCGGGGACAAGGACCATCCCGAGGTTAAAGGGATCCTGGGTTGGGCAGGTAATACCGCCATAGTTGCACGGTTGCCGGAAGAGGCTGCCAATTTACTATCATACAATAAGATCGCGGTGCTATGCCAGACCACAATTCGGGAATCGGAGTACCAGCAGATTGTAGAAGAACTGATTTCACATGCACGGGAGATCAGGGGTTACAACACCATATGCAACGCCAGTATACGGCGACAGCAGGCTGCGGCCGAGTTGGCGGGTCACGTCGATGTAATGGTAGTAGTTGGAGACCGTGATAGTTCCAATACAAGATCCCTGGTTAAGATCTGTGAAGGCAGAAAGGTTACTACCTATCAGATAGAAACTGCGGCGGAACTTAGGCGTGAATGGTTTGAAGGCATAGAAGACGTGGGTGTTACTGCGGGTGCTTCTACTCCAGATTGGGTTATTAAGGAGGTATTGAGTTGGATGTCTGAGCTGGAGAGCAATGTAGCACAAGATGAACAAGCTATGAACACCAGCGGTAACCAGGAAGTCACGTTTGCCGAGCTGGAAGCAGAGATGGCCGAATCCATGAGGGAAGTGGAGAAAGGCACCATTCTGAGAGGGAGAGTAATCCAAATCGGTCAGGATGAAGTAATGGTTGATGTTGGCGGAAAATCTGAGGGTATCATACCATTAAGAGAACTATCGGTACAGGAGATCAAATCGCCCAGTGAGGTAGTTGCAGTGGGCGATGAGATTGATGTAATGGTCCTGCGCTGGGATGACGATGGTACCATTCTGGTTTCCAAACGCCGGGTTGACCAGGAAGTGGCTCTGGATCGCCTGGAGGAGGCGGCGAACGAAGGAAAAACAGTAACAGGAAAAGTGCTAAAGACCATTAAAGGTGGACTCCTGGTGGATGTGGGGGTAACCGGATTCCTGCCCGCTTCCCAGGTTGAGGACGGTTTTGTCCGCGATCTTGAAAAGTATGTGGGACAGGAATTGAGCTACGAGATTCTGGAGTTCAACCGTCATAAGCGGCGAGGTTCCCAGGTAGTTCTCTCCCGCTCCCGGTTGATCGAAAAGGAAAAAGAAGCCCGGAAAAATAAGTTCTGGGATGAGATAGCGGAAGGACAAATCCGGATGGGTGTTGTAAAAAGGATCACCGACTATGGTGCATTTATCGATCTGGGTGGTTTTGAAGGGTTGCTGCATGTGTCAGAAATCGATCATGCCAGAGTAGCCCGACCTGAGGATGTACTGACCGAGGGTGAAGAGATTGAGGTATACGTGTTGGGAGTCGACCGCGAAACCCAGCGGGTTTCCCTCAGCCGGAAGAAAGTTATTCCCAGTCCCTGGCAGAAGATTGCTGAGAAGGTAAAGGTGGGCGACATCTTGACCGGCACCGTGGTTCGTTTGGCGCAGTTTGGGGCGTTTGTGGAGTTGGAACCCGGTATTGACGGTCTGGTTCATATCTCGCAGCTGGCTGACAGGAGGGTCGCCAAGACCGAAGATGTGGTCGAGGCCGGACAAGAGGTTAAGGTCAAGGTCATCAGTATGGATACCGAGGCCAAAAGGATTGGCCTGAGCATCAAGGAAGCGGAATTAGAGGCTGAAAAGGAACAGGTCGCCGCTTATCTGGAGAACCAGGATAACCAGGAAAATTAGCGGCCGAATGGTCTTATTCATAATTTAATAAGAAGGAGGGTAAAATCAATGCCGTTCTTCGATTTTAAATGCGAGAAGTGTGGACACCAGTTTAACCTGCGGGTATCCAATGAAGAAAAATCCAAGGTTAAATGCGAGAAATGCGGGCATCCTCATGTTATTCAGCTGCTGTCCCCCTTCTTTTCACCCGGGAGTAAAGCCTCTTCCCCCATCAGCCCCAGGCTTCCAGGCCCAGGCTGTGATGGGTGCGGCAACGCTGGCATGGGGTGAGGTATATAAAGCTGCCAGTTTGGCAGCTTTTTTTACGGGATGCAGTGCTGCGGCGTTTGCCATGATCCGAACAGGTTGCATCTCATAACCGCTTTCTATAAAAGTTGAGTTGGTTAATCATTGAGGCATGAGGGTGATGGAGTGAAGGCTTCCAGTATCGTGCTGGCCGGTGGACGTAGTTCCCGAATGCAAACCAACAAAGCGTTCACCGAGTTTAACGGGCAGAAACTGATTGAGAATATCCTGGATAAGGTCTCACAGGTTTTTGCAGAGGTCATTCTGGTAACCAATGATCCGGAAAACTACTTTTATTACGCCAATGAGTCGGTCCGCATAGTCAGCGATCTAATCCCAAGGAAAGGACCGCTTTCCGGAATTCATACCGGCTTGTTTTTTGCCAGCTACGATGTGACGCTTGCTGTACCGTGTGATATGCCGTTTATGGACATGGATTTAGCTGTGCATATGGTTGAATTGCTCGGGGATCATGATGCTGTGGTTCCCCGTATCGGTTCCTATTTCCAACCGCTGTTTGCAGCTTATTCCAAACGGTGTCTGCCGGTTATCGAAGATTCACTGTTGGCTGACCGCTTAAAAATAAGCGATATTTACAAATCGCTGGATATTCTGTACCTTGAAGAGAGCGAGATCCGCAGGTTTGGGGATCCGGATGTGATATTTCATAATATCAACAACCGTGATGACCTCAAACATGCTGAAGGACTAATCAAGAAGGTGATCTTATAAGATCCCGGCGCAAGCTTGAACACCTTAATATCGCGCAGCGACTCGGTGAACACCCGTATACCAGTGGTCTTGAGGATGTTCATTTGATACATAATTCTCTGCCTGAACTGGACCTCGATGAAATCCATACCGGGGTTACTTTTCTGAACCACGAATTATCCTTTCCCCTGATCATCAATGCCATGACCGGTGGGATCGATGAGGCGCTGGCCCTTAACCGGGATATTTCGGAGCTGGGAGCGCGATTTAATATCGGCATCGCCGTGGGGTCCCAGACCATTGCCCTGGAAAACAAGCAGCTGGCTGAGAGCTTCAAGATTGTCAGGAAGGTGAACCGTAACGGGCTTATCCTGGCCAACGTGGCTGCCAATACCAACCCACGGATGGCACTCCGGGCCACCGAGATGATTGAGGCCAACGGTCTGCAGCTGCACCTTAATGTTC
>JBLNCH010000105.1:0-8522 GCA_050260485.1 Bacillota bacterium
GGACGACCACTGGTGGCTGTTGATGGCTCACGGGGCGATTACGGGGGTCTTTTTCCTTATAACATCTGTGTGATCCAGGCGCTGGCCAGGGCAAGTACAGAAGTAGATCCCGACCGCTTAACTGATTCCCAGGTCTATTGTCCTCTAGATGCGAACCTGTATGCAGAGGTAAGTGAATGGGCAGCCAAAAACCGGCTCGAAGACGGTGAGGCATACCGCCGCCTCATGGGCGAAAAGATGGCCCATATGGAAATAAAACTGGCCCTGAAATCCCTGCAGACATTTAGGCCCTTCATGATTATGCTTGATGGGGGCTTTTTGCTGTTTGACAGCTTCCCAGAATGGGACCAACTGGTCAACGAGGCCTGTGTCCTTGGTTGTGTTGTGGTCGGGGTGATTGAAGAGGTAGCCACCTCAGAACTCTGTTCCCTTACCGGACTTGAGTCTCCAGGACTACGGATCTATGATCGCGAATTCCTGTTTGGACTCCTTGAGGTAGGGGAAATGGTGGTTGTGAGTGGTGAGAGTGCCATTAAGCGCAATTATTCCACGGTGTTTACCCGTATGGGCAGTACACCCCAGGCAGTGGCCTGTGATTTCCTGGCCGAGCAGGGGGAGTACCTGCCACCGGCCATGAATCTCATCTATACCTTAACCCCTCCGCAGGGGAGGGGTATTCCCGCGTGGCTCGACCTGGTAGACCGTGAGGTCAGGGTGACGCGAAAATCCATGGAGTCTTTAATAATGAACGGACTTGACCCTTCAGTAAGGGAGAGGTTTTTAAGAAGCAACCGCGAGCGGCGCGGACTGTAACGGGGAGTGTTGTTAAGTTCAGGTTGTTGTAAAAACCAACGAACGAGATGTCTGGGTGGCCAGCAATGACAGTCCATTCCGCCTGAATGAGCTTTTGATTTTGGAAGGGCATACCCCGGAAACTGCGGTGGGTGAGGTGGTTGAGACCTATTCCCTCAATCCCCTGGTGCCCCTGGTTGATGAGGGTTCTCCCTATCTTATGGGTCCTGAGATAGTGTCAGCACTGGAGGCGGTGGGATATGAACTGGAAAGAGATACGGTTTACCTGGGCAAAATCAGGGTCATAAGTGAACTGTTCTACCCGGTAAAGACCGGATCCCAAGCCCGCGTTCCTGATTTTGCGGAGGTAGCAGACCTCCTGCTTCCTGCGGAACCGAAACAGTCTATGGCCCTGGGGGTGATACCAGGTACGGAGACCCTGGACCCAACCCTGCCGGAGGAACTGAGAGACCTGGCTCCCCTGTTCCAGGAGGGGCAGGTGGTTAAGCAGCAGGGGGTACCTTTTCTTCTGGATTACCGCAGTATGCAGGACTACCCTCATATCGGTATCTTTGGCGGGTCCGGTTCGGGAAAGTCATTCGGGGTCCGGGTGCTGATTGAGGAATTCATGAAGAAACGACTGCCGGTTATTGTGTTTGACCCCCATTATGAGATGAGTTTTTCCGAACCCCTTTTGCCAGACCTGCCGCCTGGTTTTGGCGAGTCTTTTGATGCTTCCTTTCAGATCTTGACGGTGGGACAGGACATCGGGGTAAGGTTCGATATGCTGACCGAGGGTGATCTCTGTAACCTGCTGGGAGCGGTGAGCCCGCTCAGCGAGGCTATGGAATCGGCCGCCCGGGCCATCCTTATGAAAAAGGACAGCCTGGCTACCTTCACCGAACGGCTGGACAACCTGATCGGATTGCTGGAGAATAATGAGGTGGACTACCGGCAGGATTTTTTCAGCCGGGGGAGTGGACCAGACCAGGAACGGGAATGGAAACGGCTCAAGGTCCTGCAGAATCAGGTAGGCCAGCCTGCCAGTCTGAGGGCTATCCGCTGGCGGCTCTACAGCCTGAAACGGGAAGGAATTTTCCACCAAGCCGGGATTACCCGAATCGAGGAGGGTTTGCGTAACCAGCAGGTTACCGTTGTCCGGGGCTCTATCCGGATGCTGCGGGTCTATGCCTCCTATGTGCTGCGCAACCTCTACGGAAAACGGCGGGAATACCGGGATGCCCTGCAGAAGGGCCAAATGGCAGAAAACTTTCCTCCTTTCCTGGTGGTGACTGATGAAGCCCACAACTTCGCCCCTAAGGGTGACCATTCCTCCCCCTCCCTGCGGGAGTTCCGGGAAATCGCCCAGGAAGGCAGAAAATACGGGGTGTTCCTGGTCCTGGCCAGCCAGAGACCGGCCTTGCTTGACGATACGATCAATGCCCAGCTGAATACCAAGATTATCTTCCGCACGGTCAGGTCCATGGACCTTTCCGTTATCAGTGAAGAGACTGATCTGGGAAGAGAAGAGATCCGGCGTCTGCCCTACCTCCCATCCGGTTATGGTTTTATTTCATCACCTATCGTAGGGCGGACGGTGGCGGTTAGAATCAGAGCCGCCAAAACCCGCAGCCCCCACCAGGGCAATCCCTTTGATGAGCTGGAAGCGATGGCAGACACCAGGATCAACGAGTTCCGGTCGGTTCTGGGAAAATACCTGCCCCTCAATGAAACCTACATCAACGATGTCCTGCAGGATCTGGAACGCCGGGGAATACCGATGAGCCGTGCAGAGATGGACAGCCTGCTAACGCAGATGGTGCAAAAGGGAGAGCTGATAAGAGATGATAATTCCTTCGTAACCATCTACCGGCAGGGACACGGGACATGACCTGCGAACTATGCGTAGGGGCTTGCGCTACGTGCATCATGGGGTCAGACCCCGTGATGCAGTTCGGATGAAGGGTAGGGTTTTATGAGATTATTGTTTTTAACGGATACCCATTTTCGGGGGAGTTCACCGGTAAACCGCAAGGACAACCTGATGTCTACACTGAAGGAGAAGCTCTCCGAGGTGGTCAGCCTGGCCAACGACTACCGGGTTGACTATGTGCTGCATGGAGGTGACTTCTTTGATACTCCGAACCCGGCCCTTTCCGTAGTAGGGGACTTCCTGGAGATATTGCGGGAGCTTAAGGCTCCGCTTTATGGGGTTGCCGGTAACCACGACATCTTTGGCGGCAACCTCCAGACACTGTCGCGTACGGTCCTGGGATTTACTGCCCGAATGGGGTTTTTTCGTCTGTTGGGAGCAGAAGAAAGAGTAACCCTGGAAGCCGGCGGAATAAGAGCCTGTCTCAATGGAAGACCGTATCACCTGGATATTGACCGGCGACCCCGTCACCTTGATTATTGGGTCGAGAAAGACGCCGAGTGTGACCTGACCATTCATCTCATACACGGGATGCTGCTCGATAAACAACATTTCCCGGGTGACTGCACCCTGATCGATGACCTGGAGAACACCGGCGCTGATCTGGTACTGGCCGGGCATTATCACCTGGGTTTCGGTAACCTGCAGCGGGGAAACCGTCATTATGTGAATCCGGGAGCCCTGGTTCGCCTGAGCAACCATCACCGGGAGATAGAACGGCAGGTGAGGGTCGCGTTGATTGACCTTAGCGGTGGAGCAATCAACTGCCGCTTAATCCCCCTGCAGTCAGCCCCGGCAGGGGAGGAGGTTCTGGACCGCACTCGGGCCGAGGAGTTGGAATCCCGGATCCTGGCGATGGAAAGGTTCACCAGGGAAGTGAGAGAAGCTACTGAGCTTAAACGCTGGGATGTGGGCCAGATCATAAACGAACTTGCCCGGGCTGAGAACCTGAGCGAGGAGATCCGCCAGGAGGCCTTAAGACGAATAGCCAATGCGGAAGAATCGCTTCTGGGGAGGGAGGGTTGACATGAAGACCTACATAAAACGATTGTGCCTCAGGAATTTTCAATCCCACCGGGAAACAGATCTCGAGTTCACCCCTGGACTTAATATAATAGTCGGTCCCTCTGATCAGGGGAAGTCCGCCATCATTCGAGCTTTGCGCTGGCTGATCTTCAATGAGCCCCGGGGTACCGGGTTTATCAGAGTCGGTGAGACCCGCTGCCAGGTGCGGGTGGAGATGAGCAACGGGGTGGCGGTGGAAAGGATTCGTGACGAGAGCAGCCGGATCAACAGGTATATCCTGGAGATACCGGGTGAAGAGGCCATGGTGTTTGAACGTTTTAACAAGGATGTGCCTTTGGAGGTCAGAAAGGCCCTGGGCATTCAAAAACTAGTGATCGACCGCGACCGGGCGTTGGAGATAAACCTGGCCAGCCAGCTGGAGGCGCCTTTCCTGCTTGAGGAATCGGGAACCACCCGCTCCAAGATATTGGGACGCATGGCCAACCTGCATATCATTGACGCGGCTCAACGCGACACCCTTCGGGACACCAATCAGGCTTTGCAAGAGATTAGCCGCCTGGAGGGTGATATCGAGTCATTGGAGATACAGCTGCAGGACTACGCCGACCTGGAAGAGGAGGAAACCCGGTTGCAAGCAATAGAACAGCTCCTGCAGAGGTTAACGGAATTGGACCAAAAAGTAACGCAGATGGAGGAGGCCGGAAATCACCTGGAACAAAACCGCCGGCAGATGACGGAAATCAGAGCAGTGCTAGGCCAGTTGGACCAAATCGACGAGGCTTACGAGATTCAGACTGCGATAGGAAGGCTGTCGCGGGAACTGCAGGAGATCCGGGGATTACAGGAACAGAGGAACCAGACCCTGGAGGAACTGAAGGCCTGTTATCAGATAATCGATTCCACTCAGGGGTTAGAGCAGACGGAGGAGTGGTTGGAAACCATAAAAAGCCTGCGGCAGGAAGGGTTTGAACTGCAGGTTACCCGCAAGGAACTAGCCGGGCTGGAGAAGGAACGACGGCAGAAATCTGAGGAGATGAGCTATTACGAAGCCATAATCGAATCACTCAAAGGCATTGACAGGGCTGAACAGGAAATTCAGGTTATCACCGCGCTTGTGACACAGTTGGATTCATACAGCGGACTTCTCAGCAGTTGGCAGGAGGTGGAGCAGGGAATTAAGGCGGCCGGTAAAGAGCTCCAGGACATTGATGCCCGGGTCCAGAGTTTGGCTGATGAATACGGTGAGCTGTTGCAGAGTGTCGGGCGTTGTCCCACCTGCTTTGCCGAGATAAACCAGGATACCATTGCCCGCATCCGCCGGGAGATACTGTAAGCCTTATCACTGTTATTCCGTAACAAGTGTTAACTGACGAAGGGACTCCAGAGGATCATGGGGAAGTCAATCACGCTCTATGAAAAACCTTGAATTGATTGAATGGATACTATTGCAAACAGTTGACGGAGTACACCCAGAGCACCCCGCGAAGGTGAACAGGGGAGCCATGGACAGGGTGGTAAGGCCATTGCGGGATAAGCAGTCAGAGACTAAAACAAGCGATCCAAAATGGGGGTGTAACCATGGAGAAGGAATCTTACGATAGCCGGATCAAGAAGCTGGAAAAGGCCTTGAAAGAGGCCAGCAACGACCGGAACCGGGCCTTGGCCCGTTACGATGTGCTGCAAAAAGACCTGGAACAGATCCACAAGCGTATTGAGGATCTGGGGTGCCAGCCGGAGGAACTTGAGGCCAGAATTCGGGAGATCAGAATGGAGATGGATTCTCTGATTAAAAGGATTGAGGAATTAATACCGGGGCAGTACCTGAAAAAGGCGGGGTGGTAAGTTGGAACAGGCAGCCTTGAAAAAAGTGGTAGACCGCTTTCGAGATGATCTCAACCAGCGCAAGGGCCAACGCGACAGTTTGTTGGGTCAAAAACGGCAGAAAGAAGCCCGAATCGCCGAGCTTAAACATGAGGTGGAAAAACTGCGGCAGGTGGCCAGACTATTCGTCATGGCCGGAGATTATGCCCGCCAGGAATCCAAAGAAACCATGGAGCGTCTGGTTACCAACGCATTGAAGATGGTATTTATGGGTGATCATATTTTCCATATCGATGTTGAGGAACGCGCTGAACGTTCAGAAGCGGAGTTTTCTGTTGCTTCAACCTATGGGGGAGAACAGGTGGTGCAGAACGATCCACGTGATTCCCGGGGAGGAGGTATAGTTGACGTTATCTCTCTGGCTTTACGAGTGGCTCTCCTGGAAACCAGTCGCCCCCCGCTTGATGGCCCGCTGATCCTTGATGAACCGGGCAAGCATATCTCTGAACAGTATGTACGTCAGGTGGCAGATTTCCTGAATGCGGTCTGCAGTTCATTTGAACGCCAGGTCATAATGGTCACCCACAATCAGCACCTGGCTGATGCCGGAGCAGCAGCCTACCATGTAGAGATTAGGAACGGTGAAAGCGTGGTTACGAGTATCCGGTAGACCCCGGGTCATTTAAACCAGTTTGGAGTTGTGTCGTCCGCATCCAACTCCTCATGCTTGAATGGTCCCCGTACGGCGACAAAATGACCAACGATTTCGTCGAAGATATCTGAATTCCACTCTCTAACGGTCTTCCAGCTGTACGGTTCCGCAAAGTTGATCTGGCACCAGTGCAGGTACCCATCGAGGAGACCTCTTACTCCCAACTCATTTTCCAAATCGTCTTTAACTCCGTCTTTTTCCAGGTTAATGAACTCCTCAAAAGTTAGATCCAAAACTCTACCTCCTTTATTTGACTCCACAAAGCTATAGAAACCTGATCTCTCTTATTCTACAAAGCTCCTCGCTGTCCATGTCAACCTGCTTAAAACTCGTTGTATATATATAGAATCTTTTCATGGGGACGGTTATTTATCCCCAAATTTGTCGCCGCTTTAAGTCCACTCATTGGCGGGTGATATTTTTTGGAAAGGTAGGTTGTGCCAGATTTATAATGGCTGGAACGGCCAAGGTCAGAGGTATTTTTTATGATGCTGAACGACTTTGTGTGCAGTCCTAGGTTTTTGAACTATCCCCTGGAGTAATGGTGTCGGCTACCAGTGGTATCAAGTTGACTGGACCATGGCATCTGCAAAGGAGAATAGCCCACAACTGTCGAATGAACAAGGGTACCTTTATTCCCCATTCAACTCCATTTTTGACATGGCTGCTTCGAGCATAAATTATTGAGAGGACGATGCTATGCGAAGTAAAGTGGTTGGAATTATTCTGATACTCTGTTTTGCTCTGTCACTGATTGGGTGCGGCCGGGAGAAGGGCACAATAACGGATTTAGATACGCCGGAGAGCGGAAAGGCCAGCAGTAACCAACTGAAGACCATCGATGATGTAAAGGATAAACGAATTGCCGTGCTATTGGGATCAGTGCACGATACTTATGTTCTGGAACACTTTCCCGAAGCTGAAGCCAAACAGTATAAAAGCAATTCGGACATTGTGCTGGCAGTAAAATCGGGCAAAGTGGATGTTGGTCTTCTCACTTATGAAGCAGTGAGGGAGCTTATGAGGGATGACCATGAACTGGCCCAACTCGGGGATAATCTTTTTACTTTGCCGGTAGGAATGGGGTTTAACAAGGGAAATGAAGAGCTGCGCGAACAGTTTAATCAGTTTCTCAAAGAAATAAAAGCTGACGGAACCCATGCTGACATGGTACAACGCTGGGTTGAAGAAGGCAATCAGGATATGCCGGTGATTGACAATTCAGGTAAAAACGGCGTGTTGGTGGTGGGGGTTGTCAGCGATAAAGGTTTGCCGTTCTGCGTAAAACAAAACAACCAATGGATTGGGTTAGACATTGAATTTGTGAAACGTTTTGGTGCTTACCTGGGCAAAAAGGTTGAGTTTCTGGATATGGAATTCGGCAGCCTGATAGCTGCGGCTGCGGCTAATAAGGTTGATATGATTGCCAGTACCCTGGTGATTACTGAGGAAAGACAAAAGCAGGTTGATTTTTCCGATCCCTATTATGAATTAGGAACAGTATTCTTTGCCCTGAAAAAAAATATAGCCGTTGATGATACCAAAATGGCTACCCTGGATGATATCGACGGCAAACGATTAGGGGTAATGACGGGAACCATACACGATAAAATGATTGCGGAGAAGTACCCGTCGACCAAAATCCTGCGCTTTGATACTACTTCCGACATGGTGGTGGCCATCAAGTCAAGGAAGATTGACGCGGCTATGATGGCAACATCTTCCGCGAAAGTGGTGGTGGACTCCAATCCTGATTTGGGATCCTTGGTTGATGATTACATGCCAAAGCCTCTTGGCATGGGTTTTAACAAGAATAATCCGGAATTGCGGGACAGATTCAATGCCTTTTTGCAAAAGATCCGCGAGGACGGAACCTACGACGAAATCTACCGGCGCTGGTTTGTCGAAGACCCTGAAAAGGCGGTCATACCTCCGGTTGAATCATCTTCAACTGGAGAAACGCTGGTAGTCGGGGTGGCTGTCGATGATCTCCCTTATGTAGCTTACATAAACGGCCAATACACGGGGTGTGATATCGAAATAGTTCAGCGTTTTGCGGCCCACGAGGGGATGCGGCTGGAGATCGTGCCCATGCAATTTGGTTCATTGATTGCAGCCCTGGCCTCAGGAAAAGTTGATATGATAACTGACGGGATAGCCATCACCGAGGAGCGGGCTCAGAAAATAGACTTTTCAGATCCTTATATGGAGCTGAAAAATGCAGTAATCGGACTAAAA
>JBLNCH010000106.1:0-6272 GCA_050260485.1 Bacillota bacterium
GATAAGAATGACTTGGCAGAGTTCTTAAAATCAATTTAATCGACAGGGTGAAATAAAGTATAAGCAAGCCGTTCAGGGCCATGGTTTTACGGCCCTGAACGGCCTATTTTTATTTATAAAGTTGTAACCGACAGGTTGGCGCTTCTTGAGTCCGGGTGCCGTTGAGGGGCATCGAGTGAGGCGGAGCAACATGACTGGCTAATTATTTATACCCGAGCGTTTTTACTCCTGCTCATTCGACGGGTGATTTCCCTTACCAGCAGTAACGATAGGCTGGTGATAAGGAGCAACCCGGTCAACAGCCCCCAGGTTATGTAGGTGGTCTCTCGGAAGAGGTTTACCGGATTCCAGGATGGCACCGCCTGGTACCGCCCCTCCGGTTGGCGGTAACGCGCAGGGAGATCGGCGATGCCGTTGCCATCCAGATCCGGCTGTATGGTCAGGTAATCGGCCAAGGCTTTCCATTCCTTCAGTTCCTGTATCCCGGGGCGTTTGGGATCAGCATCGATTACTGCTCTGGAGAGGTCGGTTATCGGCTCGCCTGATCTGTCCTTGGGGGTTGCCGAAATGATGCCGTATGATATGGAACCCATTTTGCTGAGCATCACTGCGGTCATATAGCTGGCGCACACGCGATACAACTGATCGGGCTTGATGGGCTCGTAGCCGCCATCGGGAGTACTGATTCGAATATTGTAAACCCGGTCGAAAGGTACGCGGTTGGGATTATACTCAAACTTTACCCCGGAAACCTGTAGGCTGTATTTAGATGCTATAGGGGCCATGGTTGACTGGGTTTCCAGGCAGTTTTTAATTTCCCTGCCGTTCAGGTAGCAGCTTACCAGGGGATAACCGATGGATTTGTCGGGACCCTGGCCCAGGGAAAGCACCTGGAAGATGCCATCCGTATCCAGATTACCCTGGGTTAGAGAGGCCCGAATTTCGCCAAAAGGTACCACCGCCAGGTGCAGATAATCGCCGGTACCTCTTTCCGCCTGCTTCACTGCGGCTCGGAAGGAATCGGCTATCAGATCGCCCAAGCCGGATTCAACTCCCTTATCCTCCATCGAAGCATGTGATTCCAGGTTATAAGCTGATTCGGCCAGGATCTGGTCATAGGCGCAGTCAAATTCGGCCAGGAACTGGCGGTTGACCATTTTCTTGTACCGGTTGATCTCACTTGCTATGGCCGGCAAAGGGGTTAATTCCCCGGATACCTCTTCCAGCCGGTAGCTCACCAGGTCCGGACGCTGCCCGGGCCGGCAGTCCAGCCTGAGTATGCCCAGATGGCTTCCAAAGCTACCGACAGAGCCAATTATGGTGCTTCTTTTGATAATCGGTGAGGTCAGGGTGGTATGAGTGTGGCCGCTGACGATAAAATCGATCCCCGGCACCTGTTCTGCGAGGATTTCGTCCTCAGAATCGCCCTCTGCCTGGGTTCCACCGTGCGAAAGGCAGATTACCAGATCGACCTTTGCCTGTTCCCGCAGCTTTTTTACTATCTGTCTGGCGGTTGCCAATTGGTCCTCAACCTGGATATCTTCATCCCAGATCAGATCACGGGTCGCACTTTTGCCGAAGAGTCCAAAGACTCCGATTCGGATTCCGTTTTTTTCGATTACTGTGTAGGGTTTGACTGGAAACGAGTTCAGTGCATCATTCAGTCCGCTCCGGTTGATCATATCTGCTTTGATCCCCAAGTTGGCAGACACTACCGCTGGCAGGGGATCCCCCGATTCCCTGGCGGCGTTCAACATTGCTGCCAACCCGGAGGAATCAAAGTCCAGCTCGTGATTGCCAATGGTTGTGACATCATAACCCATTTTACCCATCAGACGCAGCTCTGCCGCCTCCGTCTTAAACAGGGTATGAATGAGGGTGCCCATGCTGAAATCCCCTCCATCAACCACCAGGACCCGGCCGGGGTTCGCCGCCTTTTCTCTCTCAATCATGCTCGCCAACTGCGCATACCCCCCCACGAGCTTAACCTCACCCTGCTCATCGACATCTTTGTAGGGCTCAAAATGGGAGTGCAGATCATGGGTGAATAGGATGGTCAACTGGTGGTTTGGCACTGAGATGGTGCTTCCCGCAGGGGGCAACGCGGTGAGTATCAGCATAACGGCCAGCAGTAATGCGGCTAACCTGCTCCATGAGCTTCTAGTCAAAACTTAACCCCCCTTAAAAAGATTCGATACATCTCGCATATCGCAATGCCTGGTATGGTTGGATTAAAATTTAACAGCATTCCGTCTTTTTACCCGCTCCTTCTCACGATTCTTCCGTTTGTGGATCGTTGTTTCCTGCGTTTATTCTATTACCGCCACATTGTGACAGTCCTTCTTTACAGAGGACAAGTAATCCTAACATGACTGGCGGCAAATATCCAAGAGAGTCCGGACAAAGCTCCGGTCTGCGGAAATATAAAGTCAGGGAAGATAAGAGGGGACATCCATGAACAGTAACCACGTCGAGGCCTGGTTCCTCCCCTTATTGAGGCGAGTTAGCAATTAATGTCGCTGATGGCCGGGATGCTGTTTCGGCGGTACCATTTTAACATCGGCTGACCCCAAGTTGTATCAGCGCCACATTCTGTCCTTTCTCCGTCCCCCAATCTTTTTACCAATAGCTAGGAGCAGGCGCCAGATCAGCACTAGCAGACAGAAGACCAGGAAAAAAGTCAGAAATCCGGCCATACCTGCCACTACATCTAATGTATCCATCTGCCCCCGGTTGGTGATGTACTGCTCAATCTCGATACCTACCGTCAGAATGGTTAATATTATCGCGGTGAAAACGAAGGAGACCGCCCCCAGTCCCCACCGCTGCAGGTATTTGAAAGCAGCGTGGCTGCAAAAGAATACGATCAAGCCAGTCAGCCCGAACACCCAGAAATGCAATTCCTTGTCACTGATGAATGTGCCACTTTGCCGAGTCACAACCAGGATAAAATCGTGCAGAAAGTTCACAACCCTTGAAGCCAGGACCAGCACGGATTCCATATACGTATTCCTCCTTTCCACCGAAGCAAGGGGACAGTCCCCATGCTTTCCTCTGCTTACAGCAACAAGGTTTTTTCATTTTACCATAACTGGGAGACGGTAAATGTGTTTACCTTTATATCTTGTGCCAGTAATAATGTCGGAAAGACAAAAATCAATTGAGATGAAAGCAACATCATCTCCCACCGCTTGGCTCTATGAAAAGTGCAGCAATCTTTCATTATATGTGTATGAACCCCTAACGATACCAGCTTGACTCTGTTGCCCTCCTCTTAGCCGGCTGTGCGCATAATGGTCTCTAAATCCAAATTCCGTTTTTTCTCTTCTCGTGTACCACTTTTTGCCTTCCAGACTATTCTGTAGTATGGTGGCAGAATTTCAAGGGCATACTTCCTACAGGACATACCGGGACGGGTATGCCGGAAATTTGGCCGTAGTCCGGCAGCTGCTTCACCGCTAGGCGAGAGGTTTGTCTCCCACGGCCGGTGCGGAACGGCTAAGAGTGCATGCCTAAGGAAGAAGACCTGCTTAGGGAATGGTGAAGCAAGCACAATCCGTTTATCGGGTTGTATGCCCGGGTCAGGATCGGGTTACGGAAGCAGAGGGAGGCAGGATATGAATATCAAAGAGCCGAATGTGCTCAATTATAAGTCAGACAGGGCCGGTGCGATTTCACCAGGGGTGCCGTCCCCCGTGCGCAGGTGGTTTGCCCGGCTGTTCCATGAGGTAACTGATTATCACTGGCTTCCCCGATTGGTTGACCTGGACGGCATATATGCCGCCGCCTTGGTTACCGAGATAGAACACCCGGGCCACACCGGTGAAGACTCCCGCCCTTTCGTAATATTCTTCGAGCAACTGCGGCCGATAATTACCAAGTTGGATGAGAACCAGCTGATAGCTTTCGCCGTGCAGGGCACGGGTAGGTTCGGACGTCACGAGATACTGGTGCTGTTTCCATTCCAAACCAGGATTGAGCAGATCCAGCAAATCAAAGAACAGATAACGCTGTACATTTACGATGCCCTGGATCCGCTGAAGGTTAACTTATAAACGGATGATTTAAAAGCGCGGGCAGACAAAGAAGCCTGTAAACGAATATTAGGAAGGGAATAAGGGGAGGATTTGATCCGCAAGAGGGTGATGGCAGGTGGTGAAATCCTGCCTGATTTAATTTACAGCTTTTCGATTGTTAATCCAAAACAGGATCCGGGATAAACCTGGCTCCTGTTTTGCTCTTCCGCCAAACAAACGGCACTTTTTATGCTGCATACTATATGCCGGAAAACCGTTGTGCGATATTATCCCATTTTATGCACTGGCGGCCGGGGCTGACCGGGTACGCATCCACTGCAGAAATCGATCCTTAATTTCCTTGGTTGCCAGACAGATGAGGAGGACCAGCAGAGCTACCAGTGCCCGGTCATGGGGTATTAAATAATTGCGCAGGGGGTCTACCAGGAAGAAATGACCCAGATAGATCCCCAGAGTTCGATTGCCGATATAGGAGAGGTACCTGACTCCGATAGGGTTGGCGGTGCTGTAGTAAATGGCCAGGGCCAGGGTTAAACCTATAGAGAGAGGGAAGAGTGCCGCCTTATTGAAGAGGTAGCCTACGGTATTGTTTAGATAGGGCTCGATAAGCCCAATGGCAAACACTGCCACCGCCCCCCAGGCGATGGCCCGGGAATGTCTGGTTATGTATTCCTTGATCGAAGGGTACTCGGCCAGGAGCATTCCGATGGCGATGAACCCCCACCACTTGAAGGGATTGGGACCGGTCCAGCTCAGAATACTAATGTGATAAGTCCTGGAGATCTCCAGAATCACGTTGATCGCCACATTGCTGAACAGCATGAAAAACAGGGTTCCCACGCTCAGGGCCCGGGGCAGGAGATAAAGGAGCGGGCAGAGAAGGGCAAAGAGCATGTAATAAAACATGTAATAGAGATGCAGGGCGGTTTTGCCCAGGATAAGATCCATAACGGTAAATGTCTTCCCGACCGTTATCCAGTAGAAGACCCCGTAAGCTACCGCCCAGTAAAGATAGGGGACATAGGTCTTCCTGATCTTCTTCCAACTGGACTGCAGGTAATTCCGGGGTCCGGACATGAAGTATCCCTGCACCATGAAGAACATGGGGACGCACCACATACAGATCTCTCTCAGAAAGACCCCCAGTGGGTCGGTCCCTCCCCGGTAGACGTGGCTGATTATTACAGAGATGATTCCCAAACCTTTTAAAACATCGAACATTGCGTTTCTTTGGCTTGACATGAAATTCCTCCCAATATCATTCTCCAGACTTCCATATATTATCAGTATTTTTCCATAATGTACATAGTCTTGTCGGCAAAAATTGACACAGATTAAACGCGATCTCCTGGACTGTGGGAACGGCCGGAGTTGGATGTGCAGTTGCAAGAACCGTCAGGTCCTAAATCAATGCACTTGAAGTATGTTATGCGGTCAAGAGTGGCTAAGCAGCGCATGGCAAATCATCCTGCCGGTTCCGCCGGTATAAGGTTGCTCTTTAATAAGTGTTGATTCTGCGGCATTTAACTTTTTTCGTGGTCAGGCAGGTTAGGTAACGGTTGACGTAGAATACTTGACGGAATATTCCGCAACAAATCATCATATTAATCAGGCTTAGATAAAGAGTTGCGTTGAATGGTTGGGTTGTGAAGGAGGAGAGAGTTTATGAGAGAGAAGAATTCAGTAACGATCTACCGGGAGATCAAAGCAATTATTGTGGAGGTTCTGGATGTCGCCGAGGAGAAGGTTTCGCTTGATACCAGATTCGGCGCGGATCTGGAAGCTGACTCGCTGGATGTAGTGGAGATCTTGATGCAGCTGGAGGATAAGTACCGTATCGAAATACCTGAGGAAATGGCACAGAATATCAAGACGGTGAAGCAGATGGTGGAGTACATCGAGCAGCGCCTCAGTGAGAAGTAGTAGAATGTTATAATTCCGGAAGACCAATTGTAAATTTACAACCCTCGACGGACCCGTGGAAGACTCCTCAGCGACCGCGGATGAATCGGAGGCCTCCCGCCTATTTGGTCAGCAGGGTATCATCGGGCTCCTTGCCCGTCACATGATAAAGGGGGCTTTCTCCAGCCATCCGCTAAACAGGATGGTTCCCGCAACAGCGGGAAGCACAGGGTTTCCTGGGGGCCCAGGAAGAACCTGTTATCCCCGGGATTGTTGATTTAGTTGCTCCATCTTCCAGCGGGCTGGTGCGGATGGGAATGAACCAGGTAGCGG
>JBLNCH010000107.1:0-7060 GCA_050260485.1 Bacillota bacterium
GCCGGTACAGCTTTCTGACCGCGATATAGAGGAAATGCACCGGTTTTTTAAGACGCAGTACAGGCAGGATTCTTAGGAAGGGGTGAGATACATATGGGCAAAATATTAGTCAAAAATGCCACGATTGTTACTATGAGCGGAAAAGAAGGGGTAATCCCTAACGGAGAAATTCACATCATCGATAACAAGATTTCTTACGTCGGAACAGCCGGGGGCGGGCCCGCCGGCTGGAGTGCGGATGAAACCATAGACGCATCAGGGATGGTGGCTATGCCCGGGTTTATTAACTGCCATACCCATGCGGCAATGACGCTGCTGCGCAGTTATGCCGACGACATGCCGTTAATGGAGTGGCTCTCCGAGCGCATATGGCCTCTGGAGGACCGGTTAACGGCGGAAGATGTGTACTGGGGCACAATGCTGTGCATCCTTGAAATGATAAAGTCAGGGACCACCGCATTTGCCGACATGTATTTTTTTATGGACGATGTGGCCAGGGCAGTTGAAAAATCCGGCATCCGGGCCTGCCTTTCGAGAGGTATGCTGGGGATGGCGCCTACCGGCCAGATAGCCCTTGAAGAGACAGAAAAGTTTATTGCTGACTGGAACGGCGCGGCCGGCGGCAGGATTACAACCATGGTTGGTCCTCATGCTCCCTACACGTGTCCGCCGGACTATATCAAAAAGGTCCTTGGCATTGCCGAAAGACATAACGTGGGGGTCCATATTCACCTGGCCGAAACCAGGACTGAAGTTGATGATATCAGAAAACAGTATGGGAAAACACCCATTGAATATGTAAACGACCTGGGAGTGTTGGATTTCCCTGTTCTGGGGGCCCACTGCGTGCATCTGACCCAGAGCGATATCAGAATTATCAAGGAAAAGAATGTTGGTGTGGCGCATAATCCGGAGAGCAACATGAAACTTGCCAGCGGCATAGCCCCCATCCCCCAGCTCCTGGCTGAAGGGGTCAATGTGGGCCTGGGAACTGACGGTGCAGCCAGCAACAACAACCTGGACATGCTTGAGGAAATGCGGTCGGCTGCCCTGCTACATAAAGTAAACACCTTTGATCCTACCACTGTATCCTCTTACCAGGCACTGGAAATGGCCACCAGGAACGGGGGCAGGGTCCTGGGTCTGGAAGCAGGCGAACTGAGACCCGGGTACAAGGCCGATATTATCCTGATTGACTTCGGGAAACCCCACCTTTACCCGAGGCATGATATTATTGCTCATACCGTTTATGCGGCCCAGTCATCCGACATAGAAACAGTGATCATTGACGGCCGGGTGGTCATGAGAAACCGGCAGGTGCTGACTATTGACGAGGAAGAGGTCCTGGAGAACGTTCAGAAGTGTGCGTACAGGCTGGTTGGGAATATCTGAACTGAAATTTTTCAACATTGTTTTTAAGAAAAAGAAGGAAAAATATCTATTGTTGTCGAAAATAAATAACAGATAGAAAGTGAAAATTGTCACAAGAGAGGCTGGACAAATGAATATGGGAAATTTTTTGGGAGGTGAAGGCCTGTGGCGGGCAGAAGATTATCAGTGTTGAGAACAGAGAGAGACAATCTGGTTGACCGCTTGGTACATACCAAAAACTCCGACAAAGCAAAAATCCTGGTCCAGATAATGGATCTGGATGACGACATCGCAAGGATTGCCAGGGAAGAGAAGGAAGAAAAGAGGAAGGTAAGGAATATACACTAAAATACCATGACTTATTGGTAGTCTGCAGAATGATATATTATTCACAATTAGACAAGCGGGAAGTTATAGTATAAGAGCGCAAGTACACAGTACCTGCGCTTTTTTGCTTGACAAAGGCCGCCTGTTTTAATAAAATTCATGTGTAAAGTAAAAATACTTTACATGTTGCCCCGGAAGCCGGAGGGGGAGTTACTAATGATAGAAAAACTTGAGCGTATGGCAATGCTGTTTGACTTTTATGGAAAACTGCTGACGCCCAAGCAGCAGGAGGCACTTTCGCTGTATTACGAACAAGACCTGTCCCTCGGCGAAATTGCAGATGAGTTTGGGGTGACGCGCCAGGCAGTGCATGACATTATCAAAAGAGGGGAAAATGTTCTGGAAGAATATGAAGAAAAGCTTGGCCTGGTGAAGAAGTTTGCTCTTGAACGGGATAGACTGTCCAAAGTGCTGAACCTGCTTGACGAACTTCGGGATGAACCGGCTGTGGCGCGCAAGATAAGGTCAGTAATTAATGAGATTGTGGAAATACAGCAAAACGATTAAAAAACCAAACAGAAGTAAACGGCGGCAAAAACAGGGAGGTTTAGGAGGTTTAATTGATGATTTTTGAAGGGCTTGCCGAAAAACTGCAAAACACCTTTAAGAAATTAAAGGGAAAAGGAAGACTAAGCGAGGCAGATGTGGAGGAAGCCATGCGGGAGGTGCGCGTGGCGCTTCTTGAGGCAGATGTCAACTACAAGGTGGTCAAGGACTTTGTCAAAAAGGTCAAAGAACGTTCCGTGGGCCAGGAAGTCCTGGCCAGCCTGACTCCCGGGCAGCATGTAATCAAGATTGTAAATGAGGAGCTTACAGAGCTGATGGGAGGAACCCAGAGCAAGATAGCCGTGTCTTCCAAACCTCCCACAGTCATTATGCTGGTAGGCTTGCAGGGCGCCGGTAAAACAACGACGGCCGGGAAACTGGCCAACCTGCTCAGAAAACAGGGCCGGAGGCCGCTGTTGGTAGCCGGCGACATTTACCGCCCTGCGGCCATTAAGCAGCTTCAGGTTTTGGGAGAACAGCTTAACATTCCGGTATATAACCTGGGTGACAGGACAAACCCTGTTGACATCGCCAGGGGAGCTGTGGAGCACGCCCGTTCTCATGGCAACGACATGGTTATCATTGATACAGCCGGAAGGCTGCATGTGAATGAAGAACTCATGGAAGAACTGAGGAACATCAGGGATGCGGTATACCCGCATGAAATCCTGTTTGTCATGGATGCCACCATTGGCCAGGATGCAGTGAACGTGGCCAGGACATTTGATGACCAGCTGGGAATTGACGGGGTTATCATGACCAAGCTGGACGGCGACACAAGGGGCGGGGCGGCGCTTTCCGTGAAGGCAGTGACGGGGAAACCCATCAAATTTACCGGTATGGGTGAAAAACTGGATGCACTCGAGCCTTTCCACCCTGACCGCATGGCTTCACGGATACTGGGCATGGGAGACGTGCTCAGCCTGATAGAAAAGGCCCAGTCAACCATTGATGCCCAGAAGGCGCTGGAACTGCAGAAAAAAATACATTCACAGGATTACACCCTGGAGGATTTCATGGAACAGATGGAGCAGGTCAGAAGCATGGGCCCCCTTGACCAGATTCTGGGCATGATCCCCGGCCTGGGGCAGATGAAGCAGCTCAAAAACCTGAAAGGGGCCATCGATGAAAAAGAATTTGTGCATATGAGGGCCATCATACAGTCCATGACTGCCAGGGAGCGCAAAGACCCCAGGATAATCAAGGACAGCCGCAAGAAACGGATTGCCAGGGGTAGCGGCACCAAAGTGAGTGATGTGAACAGGCTCCTCAAGCAGTTTGAGGAGACCAGAAAGATGATGAAACAAATATCCGGCATGGAGAAAAATCTGAAAAAAGGCGGGGGATTTAAACTTCCGTTCTTTAAATAGTTACCCCTGAAAAAGTCACAGGGGATTTTGCCAAAACGATAAAAATAGAAAGGAGTTAACCCTCTAAAAGTCGAATATTGTAAGTGAGGAACAAACAATATCCTTTAGAGGAGGAACTCCTTATGATTAACATTCGCCACATCGCCTCCGTTTCCTGCGGGGTGATCCTATGTTAAGGCTAAGAAATTCCCAATTAACAGTTTGGGACTTTGCACTCCCCGCTGAAATCTTAGAACTTAAAGAAGAACTTGCTAAAGTTGATGCCCTATTAGATGATGAAAAGTTTCTGGCGCCTTTTACTGAGAAATTTAATACTAAAATTGGGCGCCCCACTGTACCTGTAGAGACGTATCTTCGGTTGATGTATCTGAAGTTTCGCTATGAGTTAGGTTATGAAGTTCTGGTCGATGAGGTTAAGGACAGTATCCAGTGGCGTCGGTTCTCCCGGATTCCTCTGGATAAGAAAGTCCCTGATTCTACGACTTTAATCAAGTTAACCAAACGCTATGGTCATGAAACCATCGATAACCTAAACGAGACCCTGGTAGTAAAGGCCCGGGAACAAAAAGTTATCCGGGGCAGGAAACTACGAGTTGATACCACCGCTGTAGAGGCCGATGTCCATTATCCTACGGATGCCAGTATCCTTTCTGATGGTATCCGGATAATTACCAGAACCGTCAAAAAGATTAAAGAGTTAGGTGCGGCTGTCCGTACCGATTTCAGGGACCGCCAAAGATCGGTCAAAAACCGAATCTTATCAATCACCAAAGTAGTCAAGCGGCGTACCGGTGAGTCTTATGCCGAAGTAAGAAAAATTACCGGCGAAATCATGGAAACCGCCAAACAAGTAATCAGTGAGGCGCAGAAGGTAGTTACAAACACTAAGCAGTACTTAACTCGCAATGGAGATAACATATCTCAAAAGATTCATAATTTAGTCCAAAATCTTAAGCAAAGTATCATGGTAACAGAACAAATTATTAACCAAACTACCGCTGTCCAGGAAGGTAACTTCCACCTTCCGAACAGGATCATCAGTATCTTTGATACTGATGCCCGCCCTATCCGGCGTGGAAAAATCCATGCTCCAACGGAGTTTGGGTATAAAGTGATGTTACAGGAAACCGAAGAAAAAGTAATTACAGGCTATGAGGTTTTAGATGGCAACCCCAACGATGATACTTTATTGGTGGACGCTGTCGATAAACATATCAAAACTTTTGGCCGCCCGCCCAGGGCAGTAGCCGGTGACCGGGGGTTCGGCAGTGCTGAAAATGAACGAATTCTTAAAGAACGGGGCGTTAAGCAGTGCAGCCTGCCCCGCAAAGGTAAAATTAGTAAGTCCCGAAAAGAATACCAGTCCCGAAGCGGATTTAAGAGACTTCAGCGCTGGCGTGCCGGCGGCGAGGCTACTATCAGTGTCCTTAAACGCAAGTACGGTTTACGCCGCAGCCGACTTCGCCAGGCTAACGGAACCAAAACGTGGGTTGGTTTCGGGATTCTTACCTATAATTTGAGGAAGATTGCCTCCCTGATATAAGATAAAGGAGCAAACTCAAGGGAGGAGTCTACTAAAACCAACTATGTGAATTTAGTGATGGAATGCCCAAAAAAAACAAAGGTGTTTTTCAGGGGTAACTAAATAGTATAAAAAAGAAATATTTGGAAGACTATATTGAGGAGGTGATAATGTGGCAACAAGGATTCGACTCAGGAGAATGGGCGCCAAGAAGAAGCCTTTCTACCGCATCGTGGTGGCTGACTCCAGGTCGCCCAGGGATGGCCGGTTCATTGAGGAAATTGGGTATTACGACCCCTGTAAGAACCCCGCTGAGGTCAAAATAGATGACGAAAAGGCCGTTAAGTGGTTAAAGAACGGGGCTCAACCCTCGGAAACCGTCAGGGCACTGTTAAACAAGGCAGGACTTTTAGAAAAAGCCGCCGTGAAGTAGTGTTGAGGGGGTAGAGTCATGAGGGAATTAGTTGAATTACTGGCCAGATCCCTTGTCGACAACCCGGGCCAGGTTTCCGTGGATGTTGTCGAACGTGAAAAGTCTTTGGTGCTGGAACTTAAGGTAGCTCCTGAGGATATGGGAAAGGTTATCGGTAAACAGGGAAGGATAGCCAAGGCTATCAGGACTATTGTAAAAGCTGCTGCGACCAGGGAAGGCAAGAAAGTTGTGGTTGAAATTATGTAACCAAACAGGGACGGGGCTTCGGCCCCGTTGCCTTCATACGGGCCGGTGAAAAGTGGCGTTAATGATTTCAGACTGTGGAGGTAAAGATGTCTGAAGGTTTGACAATTAAGAGGCCGGTGATTGTAAAGGTAAAGGTGACCGAGCAGTTTAAAATGAAGATGGCCCATGAGATACAGGAGGCGATCAGAAGGCTTGACGCCGAACTGCAGCAGTTGGACTTCCAGGGCAAACGCATGGTATCCGAGCTGGAAAAAAAGAACCCGCAGGGCATTCATGCTGCGAGACAGCATATCGACAAAGAGAAACAGAAAAGGCTGCAGGCTAAGGACAACCTCAATGAACAGCTGAGAAACATCGGCAAAATGGCCGTCGGCTCCGAAGTAGTCCAGGGGACAGTGGAATCCTTGGTAGAAATCAACATCGGTGATGACTGGAGTGACATCATGGGTGTGGAAATAGTAGTCTGTGATAACAAAATTATTGATATCAGAAGGAGAAAAACAGGTTTATATGAGTGATGAAGCAGCCCTTATTTCGGTGGGAGAGATTATCAATACTCATGGCGTAAGGGGTGAAGTAAGGGTCCGGCCCCTGACCGATTTCCCTGAACGTTTCCAAAAAGACTGCAGGTTTATTCTCGACAGGAACGGTGAGGCCCGCATGCTTACGGTCGAGAAAGTAAGGCCATATAAAAATGTCCTGCTGGTGAAGTTCCGGGAGATACCGGACCTGAATACCGCCGAACGGATAAAAGGCGGCCTTCTCAAGATAACCAAGGATCAACTGGCAGCACTGCCGGAAGACACCTTTTTCATATTTGAAATAATCGGTATGGAAGTATTTACCCGGGACGGCCGGGCGCTGGGTAAGGTCAAAGACGTTATAAGCCTGGGGGCCAACGACGTGTATGTGGTTGCAGGCGAGTTTAAGGAATACATGATTCCGGCCGTCAAAGAAGTGGTTAAACAGGTGGACAGACAGTCACGGATGATTATCATAGACCCACCGCAGGGTCTGCTGGACCTTTAAAAACCGGTTGACCGTGCTGCACCGGTAGCCGACCACTGGGCTGGGGCGGGTGATAACGATGAAGATTGACATCCTAACCCTTTTCCCGGAAATGTTCGAGGGTCCTTTTACATCAAGCATTATCAAAAGGGCCAGGGAAAAGGGCCTGCTGGACAT
>JBLNCH010000108.1:0-3250 GCA_050260485.1 Bacillota bacterium
ATCCCTCGCCATTCTCTGAACCAGGGGAATATTTTTAGGTGAAATCACCAATAAAGAATCAGCTAATCCCGTTGCTGTCCTAAGAAACAAGAAGCTCCTGCCTTTAAGCGAAGCGAAGGCAGGAGAGGTTGATGAAATGACGTACGGGCATAATGCTGCCGGTTCATTAACGGAAGATGTCAGATGGTAAAACAGCTGGTCATATCAAGTTTCAATCCGTTTATCTTCGCGCAAACGCTTTACTATCATTTCGATCAGTTCTTCCGGCTGTTCTGGCGGTGGCGGCAGTTCTGTAGTGGCAGCGGCTTCTGCATGGAGATAATAAACCGTAGCCATGATGTTTCGCTCCAGCCGTTCCTGGCTTTCCTTCAGCTCCTCCAGGCTGAGTTCCTGTTCATAGAGATTCATGCACTCCTGCATGCTGACGGCGCGTCCTGTCTCCAGGAAGTAATAAAACCGTGTCAGGGAGCCGATATTCTGGTACTGCGGATGGATATCCAGGTTGCTCAGCACCTCGTTATAGATCTTGATGATCCGGTTGCCCTTCTTAATTTTCAGCTTGGCTTTTTTAATATCCTCGATGCTCCGGTTGATCAGGTGGTTTTTCTCAAACTCCCAGTCCTTGAGCGCATTCTTATAGCGGTCACAGGCCTTTTCATACTCGCGGTATTTAATATAATAGACCTTCAGATCATGATTGTATTGCTGGCAGGCTTCTTCAAAGGCAGCTCTGCTTTTCGGGTTTAGAAGTCCGCGCAGGAAGGATTGTTTCTGGACCGGTTTCTCAGGCTTATCCTCCGGCTTTTCTGGTTCAATGAGAGCGGCGTAAGGTGCGTTCAAAAAGGACTCTCTGATTTCGACCAGGCGTCGCTGAAACATCAGCTGACGGGAGATATGCTCAATCTCCTCCAGGGCCGATATGCAGATCTGCAGATCATGCAGCAGTTCCTCACGAGATTTTTTGGATGACGGTTTGCACTTTAAGGTGGCGTAGTGTTTGGCAATCAGGTCATCTATGGCTGGGGTGGAGTTCAACTCTACCATTTCCGCGATATCCTGGGCAGTGACACCTTCATGCTCAAAACAGGTTTTATAGAAGAAGAACCGGGTGTTGGTTCGAATGTAATAGGCAGGTCCCACAAAGTCGAGATTCTTGTTCTCTTCCAAGGAAAACAGGGAATCCTCCATGTCCAGCAACTTGTCAATAAAGAGCACCCATTTGGGTATGTTTTCGTTAAGGTTAGCCGGGTCGGCAAACTGTTCTTTCAGCTCCTGATACACATTAAGGCTGATATTAATGAAACTTTGCTGAAAGAATTCTAATACGATATCTGGAGGGTATTCTAAAAAGACTGAGATGTCGAGGTTGTTGTGTCCTTCTTTTCCAAAAAACGATAAAAGCAATGAGCTTAACCTCCTTAGCAGGCCTTGGCCAAAGATTTACCTATTAAGTTCTATAATTTCCAATAAATACCTCCAATTAATGTCTCGTTTAATTCTAGTATTTGCCAGCAAAAAGGTGAGGATTTCGCCCACCTTCGTCTTTGTAAGGGGAAACCTGATACCGATTGGGGGCAGACTGGTCATGAAATCAGCCGAAAAATTTTTTAAGGGTACAGCGGCTGCCAGTATTGACCGGGGTGTGACAATGTCATGGGGCTATTGCGGCAGGTCGATGATTGGAAAGGGTGAGAACAATGCCGAATCTGAGGGTGGCGACTTATAACATCAGGCATGGACTGGGTCTGGATGGAAAGGTGGATCTGGCCCGGGTTGGACAGGTGATAAGGGAGCTGGAAGTGGACCTGATCGGGTTACAGGAGGTAGACAAGGGAAGGAGACGCAGCGGGAATGTTGATCAGGCCCGTTGCCTGGCGGAGTTGATGAACATGAGATATATCTTTGCACCGGCGATCAGCCGGGGAACCTCGCAGTATGGGAACGCCATACTGAGCCGTTATCCGATCCTCTTTTGGGAGTCATTTCCTCTTAAAAGCATTCGAGAATCCCGGATCCTGGTACGGGCGGTGATTGAGGTCAGCGGAAACCGGCTAAACTTTTATACCACTCACCTGGGCTTAAGTCGGCGCGAGCGAATGCGTCATATTAATGATGTGGTTCTACCGGTGATAAGCTCCGGGAAACGCACGATACTTACCGGGGATTTCAATTGCCGGCCGGATTCGCCGGAAATGCAGATACTGACCGGGGTACTGCATGATGCCTGTCCCCCTGCAGGGCAGCATACATTCCCCAGCCATAACCCCAAAGAGCGCATCGATTTCGTGATGTACAGCGGCAGTTGGGATACGGTGGAGTCTCTGGTCTTTCCGGCAGATGCATCGGACCATAACCCGGTTGTCACGGTATTCACATGGACCTAGGAAGCCAGAGCAGCGAGGTAACGCTCTCTAAACTCATTCAAGGTCTGACAGGTGGCTTCATCAACCTCCCCGCTGATCGGCAGGCAGTGAATGGCCTGGAAAAATTTCAAAGCCCAGGTGGTCATGGGACCAAAGCGGCCGTCGCAGGAAACCGGAATCCCCCGGGCTTTAAGGTGCCACTGCAGGTAAACGATCTCCTGTCCGGACATGCCCTCTTTCAGTTTTCGCCCTGAGAGCTGGGGCAGGGCCGGCTGGCGGGTATCAATGATCCTTACCAGATTACCAATCCTCGTCAAGGGATAGACCTCTTCCACACTGTTGTTAAACATGCGGATACAGCCATGGGAAGCATAAGAGCCTATGGAGTATGGCTTGTTGGTACCGTGGACACCGTATATGCCCCAGGGCACATTAAGACCCATCCAGCGGGTACCGAAACCAGAACCCCAGTTAGTACTGCGGTGAACGATGCGCCAGTCACCCAAAGGGGTGGGGGTTTCCGGCTTACCTACCGCTACCCGGTACTGTTTGTGGAACTTGCCCCCGATCAGTACCGTGAGAGTTCGGGTCCCCCGATCGATCAGGAGGGTGGCTTCAGCTTCCGGATCAACATCCTCGAAGCCTTCGTCTCCCAGAGCCCGGTATAGTTCCTGCCAGACCTCACCTGTCACCTCACCGGTGGGTTTCATCCCCCTCAGGACCTGAAAGATCTTAACCGCATCACGGGTTGACGGCCCAAAGGTACCGTCGACAGCACCGGGATTAAGTCCCAGCTTCAGAAGCTGTTCCTGCAGCGCTATTACTATTGGTCCGGTCTCAGGGGGATCTTTGAGGGTCAGTGGTGGTAGATCCGGAAAACAGGTGCA
>JBLNCH010000109.1:0-3485 GCA_050260485.1 Bacillota bacterium
CACCCGGACATTCTTCATAACCCGAGCGCTGTATCTCCTGCAGAGGTTGGACTCAATGGTAACCTTAATATATTCCTCGATTCTCTCATCCAGCTCATCAGGCTTTGCCTGGGGGATATCCAGGAGAGCCCCGGTGAGTGCCGAAACTTCACGGGCAACATTGATGATTCCCAGACAGTCTCCCCGGTTGGGTGTTAAATCCAGTTCCAGTATGGTATCATTTCCGACTGTCTCAATGTTTTCCACCGCAATTCCTGCCATGGTCAGTTTATGTGCAAGCTCCTGAGCGGAGATATCAAACTCGATGTAATCTTTTAACCATTCCAGTGATAACCGCATACGGTTAATTCCCCCTTGAATTACTTTGATGGGTATTATAATCAAGCTTATCCAGCCACCAGGTGCGGGATCCGATCCGGAAATTACCCCTATGGAGTCAAACCTGGCTAAAACTGTGACAAAAACCTGATATCATTATCGAAAAACAGGCGCAGGTCATCGACCCCGAATTTCAGCATGGCGATACGCTCTACCCCCATACCAAAGGCAAAGCCGATTACCTTCTCCGGGTCGTATCCTCCTGCTCGTAAAACATTGGGGTGTACCATACCCGATCCCAGGATCTCCAGCCAGCCCGTATTTGAACAGGTGCGGCAGCCTGTTCCCCCACACATAACGCAGGAGACATCCATTTCCGCACTGGGCTCGGTAAACGGAAAATAGCTGGGCCTGAACCTAACCCTGACATCCTGTCCGAAGACCTTATGCGCAAACAACATCAGGATGCCTTTCAAGTCAGCAAAGGTTACCCGTTCTCCAATGTACAGCCCTTCTACCTGGTGAAACATCGGGGAATGGGTGGCATCATCGTCCCGTCGATAAACCCGTCCGGGAATAATTATCTTCACCGGCAACGCCGGTTTTTTTGATTCCATAGTCCTAACCTGGCCGGGAGAGGTGTGGGTTCTGAGCAGCACTTCGTCACTGATATAAAAGGAATCCTGCATATCCCGGGCTGGGTGCTCTGCAGGCACATTAAGGGCCTCAAAATTGTAATAGTCAAGCTCCACCTCAGGTCCTTCGACAATTTCAAATCCCAACCCTAAAAATATGTTTTCAATCTCTTCCATCACCAGGGTTAGTGGATGCTTGCCACCTGATACCATAGGAGTTCCGGGAAGAGTAACATCCAGTTTTTCCTTTAACAAGCGCTCCTGCAGGGCCTGCTCATTGAAATCATGGTTTCTGGATTCGATCAGTTTTTCCAGGCGATCCTTAAGCCGGTTAGCCGCCTGACCTACTGTCCCCCGTTCTTCAGGGGGTAGGTCCTTTAAACTGCGCAGGATGGCAGTTATTTCACCTTTGCGCCCCAGATACTCCACCCTGATATTATTTAATGTTTCCGCATTCGAAGATGCTTTGATCCTCTCTTCAGCAGCCCTTTCTATCTGCTGCAGCCTGTTAAGCACAACTCAGACCTCCTCTATAAAATTAAGAGCTTTCATCCTCTGGGGACGAAAGCTCTCTTCCGCGGTACCACCCTGTTTAGCCTTGCGGCTCACTTGAACCCTGATAACGGAAAGGCTCCGGGAAGGCCTACTGGTATTTCAGCCTCCAACTCCCAGGTGAATTCCTCTGCCTTTCGCCAGACGCGCTTACAGTCACGGCTGCGTCTCCCTGGATGGTTTCCAGCAGAGTACTGGTCCTGATCCTCGTCTTTTATTGATACGTAAACATCTTGTACCAAAGATAGTAGACAATTAGTCCAGACGACTCGAATAGGTCCCAAAATACTTCGGCGTACCTGCACATCAGCCGGTCCACCCCTTCTATTTTGGTTTGAACTGATTATAGCACACGTATCTGCAAGGCACAAGAAATCCTAAATGCTCAGCTTCCTGTAAAACAGCCTGCGATTTTTATGCTCTTAGTCCTATAAAAAACCCAACTTTCATCTGAAGCTACCTCAGAGATCACAGGCTATTCTAATAATAGGGTGGTTTTCCCAGGAGATCAAGAGATCCCAGGCTAACGGTCTTCTTTTCCTTTGTGCAGGCTTGCATGGTTCTCATAATGCCAGGGAGGTGGACATGTTGCGTGGTTTATTAAAAATAATAAAGAGTGAGGACGGTACCGCAATTATCCTGGTGACGTTCATGGCTACTGTACTTATCGGTATGGCAGCTCTGGTGGTTGACGTAGGCCGCGTCTATCACATATATTCCGGCATGCGTAATGCGGCTGATGCGGCTGCTCTGGCAGGAGCCCAGCACCTTCCCGACCAGTCAGCAGCTTACGCGGCCGCCGTCAGCTATGCGGAAGCCAACGGTCTGAATCCGGGTGAACTGGAAATCAATATCCCCTACAACGGTGACCAGCGGATGATTGAAGTGAAGTGCTCCCGGGAAGTCAGTTACCTGCTGGCTCCGGTTTTGGGCTTTACCAATCGGCAATTAAACGCCCGGGCGGTAGCAATGTATGGAAACGACAGGGTTTTTGACTATGCCCTTTTTTCGGGAAGTAAAACTTCAACCCTGAAGGTAACAGGTGCAAACCTGAATGTCGAGGGTAATGTGCATACCAACGCCGACGCCAAGTTAACTGGAGCTAATGTGTCAATCGACGGAGTTTTGGAGACCGTCGGTTACTTGCAAGCCTCTTCCTCTAACCATAATATAACTGAAGTGATGGAAGAAGCACCATTTGTACCTACCCCCGTCTGGGATATGGATGAACTCAGGTTAATGGCTACCCGCACCTTGTATGGAGACCAGCACTTCAACGGAGGAATCGTTGAGCTGGATGGAATACTGTTCGTCGAGGGAAATGTCAAGCTGAACGGTTCACTCATAAGGGGGCTTGGTACCATAATTGCCACAGGAGATATTGAGATAAGCGGGAGTGGAATAAGCTATGCCACCAGCAGTGATGCGGTCTGTTTGTACGCCGGTAACCAGATTAAGATAAGCGGGAGCAATGTATCCATTGATGGGATTCTCTACGCCCCTCAAAACCAGATACAAGTAAGCAGTTCAAACACTACCGTCCGGGGAGCGGTTATCGGAGATCTCGTATTAATGAGCGGTTCCAACACCACCATAATTCATGACCAGCAGGCGGTGGAAGCGGTTCCGTTTAAAACCGCTCGTTTAGTAGTATGAATATCAAAGGTTTGATTCAATTCGTTCTCTCCGTGGAGTAACCGCTGGCGTAGCCAGGTCATGGAATGAGTCCCGGCAACCATTAAAGCTGTGCTCTAATAGGTCAGGCCATGTCGCTGGCGGTAAGCCTCGTACAAGACTATACCACACGCCACCGCAACGTTTATAGATTCCACCCCGGCCTGAAGAGGTATATTTAACCGGCGGTCAGCGATAGCTTTCCATTCCGGTGAGAGACCCTGTCCTTCATTGCCCATGGTGATTGCTACTTTTCCTCTCAGGTCGCTTTCAAAGATGTTTGATTCTCCCAGGGGATCACAGGCC
>JBLNCH010000110.1:0-4975 GCA_050260485.1 Bacillota bacterium
GATGGAGGTATATTTTTATTGCAGCTGTCCTTCTTGCAGTCTTGAATTATTTTATACGCTCACTTCCCCTTACTTTCGGTTTCCATCTGCCGGTTATGATGTTTGTCAATTATTTTTTAATCATTAAATTTACTGATTCGACTCTATCCAGGACTATCATTGCCGTCTTTTCGAGCTTTGTCACTCTGGCTTTGCTAGAATTTATTATCAGCAGTACCTATTTCTCCTTTAGCAACCTTGATCCACAGGATGTGATTGCCAATGAAGGTCTATGGGCAGCTATCGGAGTCGTTCAAGCCACTATTCTCAATATGATTGCTCTACTTGTTGCGCGCATCATCAAACCTACTAAGGGAGCGTGGAGGAATGAGTTACCTGGGGTTCAGTCATAAATGGGCGAACAGCCTGGCGACCTCTCACCAGCTGGATGAGGAAAAACAGGCTGAACTGGCTTATGCCATTGAGGTACTATTTATAACATTCCTGGACGCAGCACTCACTCTTGTAGTAGGTTGGATTTTAGGTGTATTCTGGAACACGGTGGCCTGCCTGATTACCATTGCCGCCTTCCGGCACAATGCCGGAGGCGGGCACTCCGAATCACCCTGGCGCTGCGCTCTGGTCACGATGACGGTTTTCCCCTTACTGGCTCTGGCGGCGAGTCATGTCAGCATGTGGGAACCTCTATATCTAAACCTGATATCTGTAAGCTCCATCACAATTGGATTTGCTTTGCTCCTCATGTACGCACCGGTCGACAGTCCCAAGTCACCCATAATATCACCAGCCAGGCGTAAAAGGTTGAAAAACCTGGCTCTAATCATAATGGGAGTTTTATCGGTGGTAATAATAGGGCTTGGCTTCACTAGTTGGGCCCAGGCCTCTGAGATCCGTATGTGCCTGGCTTTGAGCATCCTCTGGGTCAGTTTTAATCTAACGCCATTGGGACACCGTTTATGGTGTTTTATCGATGGCTTTGGGTCTACAAAGGAAAGGAGGTGTATGGATTGAAGAACCTGGTGTACCGCTTTTCAGGTCTGATCGTAGCTTTCCTGGTAGTGGTAGCTCAGATCTCACCCCTATGTGTTTTTGGGCACTATCAACCAGAAGTACCTGCCTCGCTCCGCAAATAATCCAGGTGAAGGGAGGTGGTTATTACCACCTCCCTATCCTATCGGTCTTGAGGTGAACTCATGAAGATTCGAGACATCGAATTGAACAGGCGCAAGGAGATCCACGAATACTTGACTACAACCCACATGTTCGGCTTCTTTATCATGATGTGGGCTCTGGTTCTGTACACCAAATTGTTTTCCATGGAAAACTATAGTATGACCATAATGCGGATCTTACTTTTCTTTTCTACTGGCTTGATTGTATTTATACTCATCACGCGCTATAACGAAAAAATAGCTTCCCAGAACTCTATCACTAAATTTACCTGGATCGACTTTCTTTATGTAGCGCTCCATTTAGTTGTAGCTACGCTTACTATTTTCCTCGTGGACAAGAATACAGCCTACATCGAAGTTATTCTCTTATTGCCTGTGATTATTACCGCCTCTCTCATGGGAGTAAAAGCCGGGATGGCAATGGCAGTAATATGTACCGCCATAGTATATACCAAGAACCTATTGCTTGGTCCATTGTTTGGAATCTTTGAGATAACCGAAGACAATCTTATCATAATCAGTGCCATGTTCATCATGGCCTGGTTTTCCGGAGCCCAGACCGATCTTGAAACCCGTCACCGGAGGCAGTTGACCCGCCTGGCGAGCACCGACGTTTTAACCGGTCTTTTTAACTATGGATACTTCCAGGAAAAGCTCGGCGAATATGTTCGAGAGGCCTCCGAAAAAAAACCTCTAGCCCTGATCATCATGGATATAGACTACTTTAAGCACTACAACGATATTTACGGTCACCAGGCCGGGGATCAGGTGCTGGCTGCAGTTGCCGATATTCTAACCACCAGCATAGGCCAGCGCGGCTTCGTATCACGGTATGGCGGGGATGAGTTTGTAATGGTGCTGCTGGATACTGATAGCGAAAAAGCCATGCAGATAGCTGAAGAAATCAGCGAATCAGTCCAAAGCCACTACTACCCGGGTGTTGAATACCAGCCCGAAGGAAGGCTGACGGTCTCCTGTGGGGTTGCTGTATATCCAATCCACGCCCGCAATACCAGAGACCTCTTCAAGCATGCCGACCAGGCTCTATACCGGGCCAAGAGTCTGAACAAAAACAAGGTAGAACTGTACTTCTCGGTCTTTGACAACCTGGATCTACCTGGGGATGAAAAAGAATTGGTCAATTCAATCCGTACCCTGGTTTCGGTTATCGATGCCAAAGATCGCTACACCTATGGTCATTCCGAGAGGGTAACTTCCCATGCCATCGCCTTAGCTAGAAAAATTGGGCTTCCCCAGGAGCAGATAAACATCCTTGGCTATGCAGCCTTCTTGCATGATATAGGTAAGATCGAAATCGACCGGGAGGTGCTTAATAAGGCCGACTTACTCAATGATAAGGAGTGGAATGAGCTTATGCAGCACCCACAATGGGGAAGTGACATAGTAACAGCGGTAGATCAACTGCAACCAACAGTCCCGGTGATTCGCCATCATCATGAGAACTATGACGGTACCGGCTACCCCGATGGTCTAAAGGGAGATGATATCCCGATTCTGGCCAGAATTATACGGGTGGTAGACAGCTATGACGCTATGATCTCTCACCGACCGTACAAAAAGTCCTTTAGTATTCCGGAAGCCCTTGAAGAACTGAAATCTAACGCTGGGACGCAATTCGACCCCGATCTGGTACCCCACTTCCTGGAGGTAATTCAGGAAGAGTTTACTTCTCAGAAAATAAATGGGCGGATCTAACTGTATCTTTCCATATTCATCAAACTCTCCGAGACGTTCCGCCGGGCCACCCGCATACCGAATCTTAACGCCTGAAAACCACCTGCCATAATTCTTCCAAAGGAAACTTCAGCTTGTTCTCAGTTACCAGCACAAAAAAGGTAGCTCAGAACCGGGCAAACTGCCTTTAAATACGGATATGCCCTTCCAGTAAAAGCCGTTGGTTAATAAAGGCCCAAACCTGCAAGGTCAGTTGGCGGATCTTCTATACCGAAGATTTTCCGCGCCAAAACCATTCAACCTGCCTGGCGGGATTTACAACAGGCCAGGCAGGTTGAATGGGATTCGGCGTTCAGGCTCAGGGATTCTGAATATAGACATTAACCAGGCTGTAGACCTCTTCGTGGAGGACCTTTTCAAACTCCGCCTGATTGGGAACCGGTCGCTTAATCATCTTCAAGATCTTTTCAAGCTGAGCGTCGGTGTTGATCGGTTTGCCGTAAAGCTCTACGGCGTAGGCGGAGAAGTCCCTGATGAAAAGGTCAAACATCTGGTTCATAACCTCATCGCTGATCCCCTCAATTTTGGCGCTTTCTATGATGAGCTGACCGTAAGCCACCATGGTGAACAGTTCCCCCACCGCCAGCAGGTAATCAAAGTCCTGCAGCTGCTTGGCCAGATCCGGCCCTGATACCATGAGGAATTCCTTATAGGCCTGAATCTGCTCCAGGTATACCTTGACGTTGGGGAGGTGGGCTACACTGTTATAAGCGATATTGTAGTCATGGAACTTGGTTTTGGCATATCCCCGGGTACGTCCCTGGCGGAAGAGGAAGTCATCATTACGGTTGTCGGTGATCCTTCCCACCTCCTCAAACTCAGCCGGCATAAACATGTAGCTCGGAATAAGTTTGATAATAAGGGCCATGTTGACATGACGGGTACCTTCCAGCTTCGGGAAGCCTGTAAGCTCTACCACCGCTTGCTCGAAATACGTGTCCTTTTCAAAGCCCTTGGCGGCGATAATATCAAAAAGGTGCTCGTGAACCTTTTCTCCCTGCATGGAGACCTTCATTTTCATAATCGGGTTATAGAGGAGATATCGCTTGTCGTTCTCGCTGGCCACCCTCATGTAATCGGTTGCCCTGAGGCCGAAGAGCTTCATGCCCATAATCCTCAGCCACGCATCACAGAAAAGTCTCTTAACATGGGCAAAATCCGTGACTCTCTTGCCGTAAAGAACCCGTTGATAAGCATGGTTTAAGGCCTCATAGAATGAGTGGGTCACGATACCGGTCGCCCCAGAACCGATGTTGAACTTGCAAATATTGATGGTGTTAAGCATATCATCCCAGGCTTTTTGGCCCCGGGAAAGGATGTCATCATCAGTGATCGGATAATCATGAAGTCTGAATTCGGCTACGTACTGCTGGTTACTATCAATAATATTCTGAACGCACTCGTAGTTCGGATGAGCCGAATCAACCACGAAAAACACATACTCATCGGTACCGTCAATCTTGCCAAAAACCGTTATAGTACTGGCGACATTGCCATTTCCGATGTAATACTTGCTGCCGTTAGCGAGGTAGGTCCCGTCAGCCTGGGGATAAAGCTTCATTTCTGTGGAGTAGATGTCAGCACCATGCTCTTTCTCCGAAAGGCCAAAGGCGCAGAGGGCATTCTCTTTCAGCTTTGCAGCCGCTTTGTGTTTGGCTTGCTCGTTATCGCCCAGCAACACCGGATCGAGGCCCAGGGTTGATACGTGAAAGGTGTACCAGTAGGCCGCCCCGTAAAATCCGCATATCTCCGAGAATTCATACATCCGGTAGGTACTGTAGTACTGGTTGGGATCGGAACCGTAACCTTTGGGGAGGAAAAGAGTCTCAAAGATACCTTCCTCAGTGACAAACTTTTGAAAATCCTCACAGAACTCTCGTGCGTGATACTGTTCTTTCTGTTTGGCCAGGCCCTTTTTTTCAAACCAATCAATCATCTTCAGCATAATCTCTTTGGATCGCTCATCTGGGTAATTCCTATCCCGGTACTTCTTGGGATTAAGTAAAATGCTCATAAAATCCTCCTCTCACTTAATACCAACTATAATT
>JBLNCH010000111.1:0-5045 GCA_050260485.1 Bacillota bacterium
GGGATTGTTTACGGGATCAGCGATTTCGGTCTGGCCCGGGATACCGGTGTCAGCCGGGCGGAGGCTCACGAGTACATTGCCAACTACCTGGACTCCTATCCAGGGGTCCGGCGCTATATGAAAGAGATCGTGGAGACCGGGCGGGAACGGGGCTATGTCACCACCATCCTGGGCCGCCGCCGCTACCTGCCGGATCTTCTGAGCAGCAACCGTATGGTGCGGGCCAATGCGGAGAGGATGGCGTTGAACACTCCAATCCAGGGCAGTTCGGCAGACATTATCAAGTTGGCGATGCTGAACATTGACCGCCAGTTGAAGGCCAACAACCTGAAGAGCCGCATGATTCTCCAGGTCCACGATGACCTCCTGCTGGAGGTCTGGGCGGAGGAACTCAATCAGGTGGCCTACCTGGTCAAGGAATGTATGGAAAACGCGTTTCAGCTCAAAGTGCCTCTGCTGGCAGCCGTCAAGATTGGGCTGAACTGGTATGACATGAACGGTTGGGAGTGAAGGTGTGCCTGAACTGCCGGAAGTAGAAACCATTGTACGATCCCTTCAGCCTCTGGTGGGGCAGAAGATTAAAGAACTGGAGATAGTAAACCCGGTCGTCTTGAAACAGCAGGAATTTCCTCCCCCAAAATTGCGGGGCAAGACAATTGCTAAAATCATGCGGCGCGGCAAGTTTCTGATCGTCCAAACCAAATCCGGCACATCGCTGGTGGTACACCTGGGCATGAGCGGCAGGTTCTATCTCGATAACCCGGCCCATCCGCGCCCAAAACATACCCACGCGTATATACTGCTGGAGAACGGCAAGGAGCTGCGTTACTGTGACCCCCGCCGCTTTGGGGGGGTGTGGCTGACCAGGGAACCATTCAAGGTGATGGGTCACCTGGGGGTCGAACCCCTGGGGCCGGACCTGACTCGAGAATATCTCGCCGGGATTCTGCGGCGGAGGCAGGTAGCCATTAAGAATCTGCTGTTGAACCAGCAGGTAATCGCCGGCATCGGCAACATCTATGCTGATGAGATCTTGCACCGGGCCAGGATAAGTCCCATGCGCCTAGCCAATTCATTAACAGATGATGAGACAGCCAGGCTCCATCAGGCTATCATCGACACCCTGGAAGAGGGCATCGCCAACCGGGGTACCACCTTCCGCGACTACCGCGACGGGTTTAACCTCCCGGGGAGTTTCCAGGAGCACCTGTGTGTCTATGGCCGGGAGGGGCAGCCCTGCCCTCAATGCGGCCGCCCGATAACGCGTGTCATCATCGGAGGCCGCAGCAGCCATTTCTGTGAACACTGCCAGGAATGAATAACGGGGACACTCCCCGTGATGCAAAACTGTCGGTCCGGACATGCACGTGTTGACACTCCTATCCATATGGTAAATAGATACGGCCGGATAGGAGATGAAAGCATGCACTTGGTATCGGTAATGCTCTTGGCCCTGGCATTGAGCTCAGACGGGTTTGCGGTCGGCATGGCATATGGGGCCAGGAAAATAAGGATACCCTTGGGCTCTCTGCTGCTGATCTGTCTGGCATCGATGTTGGCAGTCAGCGTATCGATGCTTACCGGTAAGGCTCTGGCCCTGTATTTTGACCCCCATGTGACGCAGTTGATAGGCGCTTTAGCCTTGATGGCGGTTGGTCTGTGGTTATTTAGCGAAAGCCTGCGGAAATGGCAGGGAAGAGCCGAAACAGGAGAGAATAATGCTATAGCTACCCTCAGGATAAGGCCGCTCGGAATAATCATTCAGATATTACGGGAACCATCCAAGGCGGACCTTGACTCATCAGGGGTCATCAGCTTTCGGGAAGCCTTCTTGCTGGGTATCGCCCTGGCCCTGGACGCACTGGGGGCCGGCATGGGAGCTTCCATGAGCGGGTTTGATATTGCCCTGACCATACCCCTGGTGGGATGCTGCAAGTTCCTGCTGATCAGCTTGGGACTCAGGTGGGGAGTGGCTCTGAAAAACGGGGTTTTGCGCAACGCCTCCGGAGTGTTTTCCGGACTGATACTGTTTATACTGGGATTTGTTGAAATAATGAGGTGAAAGTATTGTTCATAATTGGCCTGACCGGGGGCATTGCCAGCGGTAAGAGTACGGTATCGGCTATGCTGCAGGAACTGGGCCTGCCGGTGATAGATGCGGATCAGGTGGCCCGGGAGATTGTGGAGCCGGGGCAGCGGGCGTTCAACGAAATTGTGCGGGAATTTGGACCAACAGTGGTTGGTCCCGACGGACATCTCAATCGCAAGTTCCTGGGAGACCTGGTTTTTTCGAATCCCTGCCTGCTCCAGAAGCTTAATAGCATAACGCATCCCCGGCTGTGGGAGGTTTTCGATTACCGGATGCAGCAGCTCCCCGCGGATACAAAAATTGTTGTCTGGGATGTTCCACTATTGCTTGAGACCGGAATGGACAAGAGGGTTGATGAGGTCTGGCTGGTATGGGTTGATGAGCCCATGCAGATTGAGCGTTTGATGAAAAGGGACAACCTGACCGTTGAAGAGGCCCGCCGGCGTCTTGAAGCTCAGATGCCCATCGAGGAGAAGATGAAGCGGGCGGACCGCCTAATTGACAACCGGGGAACAGTGGAAGAAACCTGGGAGATAGTAACCAGATTTTACAATGAAGTGAAGGACTTCTTAAATGATTCACCACCATATATGAATTAATAAGTAATGGTAACAGTATTTTCATCTTATCAAGCCTGAGCACAGGTTCCCTCGATCATCTTATTGCCTGGTCAAGTTACAAATCATTAAACTAGAGTAAAAGAATTACGGGTGCCTGGCACCGGAAGGAGTATGACCATGCCGCGACCACAGATGAGGAATAAAGAGCTGAGATTTCCTCTTGTCATGTGGTTTTTTGTAATTATGATTCTGGTGGTGATACTCACCTTCCCGCGCTGGATCACTCTGTTTTATCCCATGCCGCACCAGGACCTGGTTATGAGCTATGCCGAGAGATACGATATCGATCCCCTCCTGGTTTTTTCTCTGATCAAGGTCGAAAGCCGGTTCAGCCCGGCAGCTACCTCCCACAGTGGAGCCCAAGGCTTGATGCAGTTGATGCCGGACACTGCACGGTGGGCGGCCCACCAGCTGAATATAGAGGGGTTTGACGACACCAAACTGTTGGATCCGGAGACAAATATCAAGTTGGGCTGCTGGTACATTGCCGACCTCAGCCGGGAATTTGATGGTCGTTTACCCCTGGTAATCGCCGCCTACAATGCCGGGCGGGGCAATGTCAGAGAATGGCTGATTGTGGGAATCTGGGATGGTACAGTGGAAAATGTTCAGAAAGTGCCCTTTCCGGAGACCCGTAATCACATCCGTAAGGTATTAAACGAGTATGAAATTTATCGCATGATATACAAGCTTAATTAGGATTCGCGTGACCACCGTTCATATTCCACAAACCTCCGCCATATATATTCTAAAAACTGGGGACAAGGGGGAGGAGAAAGGTGGTCATTACCCAGAGGAAGCTATTCATAGCCGGCACAGTCTTTGTAGTCGGCTTCCTTTTTCTATGGGTCATATACACAGCGGCCGTTCACACCACGGTGGAAGGCAGAACATTCCGGTTTGGAGTGGTTGGACAGGCAGAGTCAGTCGATCCCGCACAGGTTCAGAACAATGTGGAAAAGATTATGGCCTCCACCATGTATGAACCTCTGGTGCGATGGGATGACCAGACCCAGAGCCTGAAACCGTGTCTGGCCAATAACTGGGGATATGCCAAGGATTCGAAAAGTATCGTATTCACGTTGGACGGTGAGGTCAGGTTTCACAACGGCCGTCGTATGCAGGCTCATGATGTAAAGCTGTCCTGGGAGCGATCGCTAAAATCTTCGAACAGCCCGGTGACCAGGAGTCTCTTTAGTACTGTCGCTGGAGCCGGGGAATTCATAAATGGTCCTGCTCAGGAAATCACCGGTATCAAGGTTGTTGATAATTATACCATTCAGGTCAACCTGACCCAGCCCGATTCCGCCTTCGTTTACAAGGTAACCCATCCTGCCTTTTGGGTGGTTGACACCCGCTACCAGATAGAGATTCCACCCGGGACCGGACCATATCAACATGATGCTTTTAATGCTGGAAAAAGACTGACGGTTAAAGTCTATAAAAACTATCATGGACTTAGGCCGGCCATATCTGCGTTAATGTTTACCTGTTACCAGGATGAAAACCAGGGACTGGCGGCTTTTCGGGCCGGTGAACTGGACGCCCTTGATTCTGTACCCCGTTCGGAGGTCGCCAGTCTACAGGCGGACACGGGTCAGCACCGCCTGATAAAATCACCGCTCATGGGAATCTACGCCTATGCCATGAATGTGAACAGACCACCCTACAATCAGTTAAACCTGCGGCGGGCTATGAACTACTGTATTGACCGTGATTTACTGATCAAAAACGTTATGGGAGGAGTGGGTCAACCGGCCAAGGGGATAATACCTATTGCCGTTCCAGGTTATAACCGGGCACTTCAAGGTTACACCCTGAACACTGAGACTGCCATCGAACTGCTGGCCGACACGGATCATTTTAAGAGCGTCAACCCGCCGGTTCTCAAGGCAACCTATAACGCTGACCAGGGGCATGCCCGTATCGCACTGGCGCTTAAAACCCAACTGGAAACCATGCAGCTGGCAGTACAGCCAACCTCACTTAGCTGGGAGGAGTACCAGAAGAAGATGACATCGATGCAGCTTGATTTCTTCCGCCTGGGGTGGGATGCTGATTATCCCGATGCGGATGCTTTTCTCTACCCGCTTTTCCACAGCAGCCAGATTGGTGTAACCAACTTAACGGGCTATAAGAACCCTCAGGTCGACCGGATCCTGGATGCCGCCCGTGCCGAGACCCAGAGCAATACCGAAAGAATCAAACTCCTGCGGCGCGTCGAGCAGATCATCCTCGATGACGCTCCCATGTTATGGCTGATTCAGAAGGAAGCCGCCAGCCTAACCCGCCCCGATGTTCAGGGCTTCAAACTGGATGGCCTGGGCCTGGTCAAC
>JBLNCH010000112.1:0-5937 GCA_050260485.1 Bacillota bacterium
CTCTCAGTTTGTTAAGTACCAGGGTAGGCAGGGCTTCACCCTCAACCTCTTCAGCAATGATAACCAAAGGCTTACCGGCTTGAACCACTTTCTCCAGCAGGGGCAGAATTTCACCGATAGCCGCAATCTTCTTGTCGGTAATCAGAATATAAGGATCGTTCAATACCGCTTCCATCTTATCGGTATCGGTAACCATGTAATGTGAAATATAGCCGCGGTCAAAGTTCATACCTTCCACGACTTCCAAAGTAGTCCCTACGGACTGGCTTTCCTCAACCGTAATTACTCCATCCCGTCCCACTTTTTCCATGGCATCAGAGATCAACTCTCCAATTTCGGGATCGGAAGCAGAAATTGAAGCTACCTGGGCAATGGCTTTCTTGGTTTCAACCGGTTTGGAAATTTCCTTCAGTTCCTTAACAGCGGCCGCGACTGCTTTCTCAATCCCCCTCTTCATGATCATGGGATTGGCGCCAGCAGCTACGTTTTTAAGTCCTTCTTTGATCATGGCTTGTGCCAAGACCGTAGCGGTAGTGGTACCGTCACCAGCTATGTCGTTAGTCTTGGTCGCAACTTCTTTGACCAGCTGACATCCCAGGTTCTCATAGGGATCTTCCAGGTCTATATCTCTGGCGATGGTTACACCATCATTGGTAATAGTGGGAGAACCAAATTTGCGCTCCAGAACTACGTTTCTTCCCTTGGGTCCCAAAGTGACCTTAACGGCATCGGCCAAAGTGTCAACGCCCTTCTCCAGTGAACGCCGGGCCTCTTCCCCAAACTTCAATTGCTTGGCTAACATGTATTCGTGACCTCCTCTTGTTTTCTTCTTAGAATTACTCTAGGATTGCCAGTATGTCTCTCTCCGAGAAGATTAAGTACTCTTCCCCATCGACCTTGATTTCCGTACCCGCGTACTTGGAAAAGATAATGCGGTCGCCCACCTTTACTTCCAGGGCCACCTTCTGACCATTGTCCAGCATTCTTCCGGTACCTACCGCCATTATCTCTCCTTCCTGAGGTTTCTCCTTGGCAGTGTCCGGTAGAACTATACCGCTCTTGGTCTTTTCTTCTCCTTTCAGGACCTTTACTACTACTCGGTCACCTAATGGTTTGACGTTCACCGATATACCCCCTTCAAAGCTTTGATTTTATTGTTAGCACTCGTCAGTTGCGAGTGCTAATTTTCATCTATAATAATAGGCAAGAGTTTGATAGAATCGCAAATCTGACAGTCGTTCGTTGGGGTTAATTATTCCCAATTAATATTCTGTACCTTGCAAATTCTTTCTATACCTTCTCTTGCCTCGTTATTTCAAGTCTGTCCACATTCTCCAGTTTGTCCCAACAGGATTTCGAGCCCGTGCCCCAGCGAATCCTTGATGGCCTCCAGGGATTCCCGCACCCCTTTGGGACTACCGGGGAGGTTTATAATCAGGCTTTTACGGCGTATCCCTGCAACTGCCCGTGACAGCATGGCCCGAGGGGTCTTCTGTAAGCCATAGAACAGCATCGCACTGGTAATGCCAGGAACCGCCTTGTTGATAACCGCCCAGGTTGCTTCCGGGGTTACATCCCGTTCCGCGAAACCGGTTCCACCTGAGGTCAGCACCAGGTTCAACTTTAGAACATCGCACATGTATATAAGCTGCTCCTGAATCAGGCTTCGGTCATCGGGAACAATATGGTAGTAAACCACGGTACCCAGATCAGATAAGACCTCTTTTATCACCGCACCGCTCTTATCCTCTCTTTCCCCCAGGGAACCCTTGTCACTTACAATGAGTACGCCAATTGTAAACATATGTCCTCCTCCAATCGTCGTTATCACATTCTCTAATTATTTTTCACCTCTATGGGATCGCCAACCCTGACCATTCCACCTTGTAAAACCCGGGCAAATATGCCCTCCCGGGGCATGACACAGTCACCGACCTGCTGGCGGATGGCACAGCCCAGGTGACATTCCTTGCCAATCTGGGTAACCTCCAGTTCCACATCCGTTCCCACCAACAGGCGCGTACTAACCGGCAGTGACCAGACGTCGAGCCCTTCAACCGTCAGATTCTCGGCAAAGTCACCATAATTTATCTCAATCCCCCGGCCCCTCATCTTTTCAACACTGGTCAGGGATAAGAGGCTCACCTGACGGTGCCAGGGGCCGGCATGGGCATCACCTTCGAGGCCGTGATTTTGGATCAACATGGCTTGCCCCACATCTTTTTTCTTCTCTCCCTTTTCCTCGCTGGTGCAAACCGCTAAAATCCTGCCCTTCATTTCCAATCCTCCCTTCGCTGATGTCCGCTCTTGCCTCCCGATTTTGACAGAAGAGCCACTCCTTCAATCCTCATCCACCTATCCACCGATTTACACATATCATAAACGGTTAAGGCTGCCACCGTCACTGCAGTCAAGGCCTCCATCTCCACCCCTGTCTTACCGGTGGTCTTGACCCGCGACTCAATTCCCAGAAAGTCCTGTTCTTTATTAAAGCTGAAACTCAGATCAACCGAGGTAAGGAAAAGTGGATGGCACATGGGAATCAGACTCCAAGTGTTCTTGGCCGCCATGATGCCTGCCACCTGAGCCACCGCCAGGACATCGCCTTTTTTGATGCCGCCTTTTTCAATAAGCTCCAGAGTAGATGATTTCATATATACCCGGGCTTCGGCTATGGCCTCACGCTCGGTGTCCGGTTTGCCTGACACGTCGACCATTCTCGCCCGGCCCTCCTGATTGATATGGGTCAGCTCCAATTTATCATCCTCCAATCTGGTACATCTTGCGGTCCCTGCCTCCCCATGCTTTATCACCCATGGCATGTCTCTCTGGCTTGGAGAGTATTGTCTCTTCAAAAATCCGCTTGATTTCCTCTTCCGGCTTATTACCCCGCAAGGCCTCTTTAAGATCTCTCTCTTTACCATCGTACAGGCAGGCCCTGAGCTTGCCATCAGCGGTTAGACGCAGCCGGTTGCATTCTCCGCAGAAGTGGTTACTCATCGGAGAAATGAAACCTACCGACCCCCGACCACCTACCAGCTCAAAATACTTGGCCGGCCCGTTACCACGGCTGACCTTCCCGGGTTTTAACGCGAAGTGCTTGGTAATCAGTTCAAGGACCTCGGAGTTCTTGACAATGCGATCATTATTCCAGTATTTAACCTCCCCCACCGGCATGAATTCGATGAACCGGATATGGATGGGAAGGTTATAGGCCAACCGGCAGAAGTCGAGGATCTCATCGTCGTTGAAACCCTTTATGAGCACCGTGTTGACCTTAACGGGTTCCAGCCCCTCCTCCAGGGCGGTTTCCAACCCCTTGATCGCCACCGATATTTCCCCTCCCCGGGTAATGTAATAATACCGGTCCTTTTGCAGGGTATCGAGGCTCAGGTTTATCCGGTTCAAACCGGCAGCCTTTAGCTGAGCCGCCAATGAGGAGAAGAGCACTCCATTGGTGGTGATGGCCATATCATCAATAGCGTCAATTCGGGAGATTGCATAAACCAGATCCGGCAGGTTGCGGCGAATCAGAGGTTCCCCCCCGGTAAGCCGGACTTTCCTGAGCCCCAGTTCAGTACCGACCCTAACCAGCTTTTCTATCTCCTCAAAACTCAGGATCTCCCGGTGCTCCTTCAAGGAGATGCCTTCTGGGGGCATGCAGTAGCGACAACGCAGGTTACAGCGATCGGTTACCGATATACGCAAGTAATTAATGTCTCTGCCCAACCGGTCAAGCATGTTCTTCCTCCATTCACAGCAAAAGACTGCACGTAGTGGTCTTATCAGTTCCTGCTTCTCCAGATTATCTGCCCCGAGGAATCAAGGTTATAGCCGCCAAAGGACAGGGTTTCCGAAATAAACTCGGGATCAGCAATCGCCTGGCGCAAGGATTCCATGGTTGGCTCATCAACCAGGTCTTCCAGGATACATATATCATACCTTTCCGAAGCAACCGGTATAAAGTCCAGTCCCAAGGCCTGACAGCTAGCATATATCCCCAGGCTCACATCAGCGGTATCATTGCTTACCGCAGCGGCCACCGCCAGGTGAGAATACTCCTCCCGTTCATAACCGTTTATCTGCCCGGGATCCATCCCCATGGCTTTGAGGAGATAATCCAGCAGAATACGGGTGCCGGCTCCCTTCTGCCGGTTGACAAACCTTATCCCCGGCCGGGCCAGATCTGCCAGCCCTTTAATACCCAGGGGATTGCCTGGCTTAACCATCAACCCCTGCTCCCGGGTTACCAGGTTCACCAGGATCAGGTTTTCCCCCGCAAGGTAGCGCTTCAAGTAACTGACATTGTAATCTCCGGTAGCGGTATCCAGGAGGTGTATCCCAGCCAGGTGGGTTTCCTTTCGTTTTAAGGCCATAATGCCGCCCATACTCCCGACATTGGTGGATGCCAGACGCAGGCGGTGCTTCTTCCACAGGATGTTACCGAGGTAGTCTAAGGCCAGGTCATGGCTGCCAATAGCCAGGAGGGTCCGGTTCACCACCTCCAAGGGACGGGTTAGCCAGATGCCGACCCGGTCGCCTGCCTGGTGACCCTCCAGTCCGCGGGGTATGAGCAGAATTCCATCAGATTTTACCAGGCTGGTGGTAGCCCCGGCTCCCCGGTTGCGAGGAAAGGCCAGGTAATCGGCACCTACCCGGGCCAGGTTAACATGAACAAACTCGTCAACCCCCATGCTGGAGGCCAGCTTACGGGCCAACCGGGCCTCCAGGATTGACGGCTCCGGCGGCGTTATACCCTGCAGGGCATAGACCAGGGGTCTACCGATCAGCTCAAAAACCAGTGCTGCCGATACCGGGTATCCAGGTACCCCCAAAACCGGTTTTTTATCCATTATCCCCACTATCGCAGGCTTACCCGGCCTGGTGGCCAATCCGTGCAGGATCAGCTCACCGGTTTCGCTAATAACCTCGGCTGTATAGTCCTCCCGCCCCGCTGAGGACCCGGAACAAATGACAATCATATCCGCCTGCGGGGCGGCCTGTCTGACTGCTTCCTTCAAGATCTCCCGGTCATCAGGGACTATGGGCCGGCGGATAGGCAATGCACCCCACTTCTCGCATAACCCCGCCAGCATACGGCTGTTGGATTCGGTTATCTCCCCGGCCTGCATGGTCTCCTGTCCCGGCTCCACGATCTCCGTACCGGTAGGTATGATGGCTACCCGGGGTTTTCTGACCACCCTTATCCGGGTCACCCCGGCTGTCAAGAGGGAACCGATCTCGAACGGGCCCACCGGAAAGAAGGCGGGGACAATCATCTGGGAGGCGATCAGGTCCTCCCCCACAGAACGCACATGCTGCCAGGGAACCGCCGGTGCTATTATCTCGGCGGTGTTCTCATCTTTGTAGTTGACATCCTCTATCATGATTACCGCATCGAATTCTCCCGGTACCGGGTCACCGGTGTCAACCTCCACAAAGTGCTGACCCCGGTGCAGGAGGACCGGTGAGGTCTCGCTGGCCCCCCAGGTGTCACGTGAACGCACGGCAATCCCATCCATGGCGGATGCCGGGTAATGAGGCGAGGATTTGCGGGCTCTGACCGGTTCAGCGGTAATCCGACCGAGAGCCTGCTCTACTTCGATCTCTTCTTCCTGGATTCTTAAACCATCTCCCTTGATTAGGCTACTCATTACCAGGTCCAGGGCTTGGTCCAAGGGCATGTTCTCGATATAGACCTTACGAGCCATCAAACAACCTCCGGTTCTGTCTTCTCTTTCCGGGTCATCAGCTACTCAAGTCGAGAAACGCATTAATTCATAACCCATAGCTATCAGGAAACGCAAGGTGCAGGCACCTTTGCATTACTTGTCCAGACTCAAAACAGGTGCACGATTACGGTTTCCCATTTATTCAAGCCTTGTTTTTCCCGGGGGATATGAATGAAGCCGTGAGCCTCCGACATTACCCGGATCA
>JBLNCH010000113.1:0-4981 GCA_050260485.1 Bacillota bacterium
GACCGGCATCAGAATCTTGGCAGCTTCCCGGGCGGTCTCCCCAAGATCCGCATCCAGGAAAAGAAACACATCGGCCAGTACCCCTCTGACACCAATGTTTAAGGCCTCACCTTTTCCTACGTTGCTTGTGAGGTTTACCACCTCAACCCCTGCCTCCTGAGCCACGCTCAGGGTACGGTCAGTCGAGCCGTCATTCACCACCCGGACAAGATCTATCTCCGGTATCTCCTGAATGGCCTGCAGGGTGGATGCCAGGCGTTCTTCCTCGTTATAAGCCGGAACTATCGCCACCACCCTCATCGAAAATCCCCTCTCAGGTATTCCGCGGGGAGGGAGGGCATAAACTTCTTGGCGGTAGCTTTAATTCCGTAGTCTCCCGTTTCTCCTTCTATTGCCCGGATCAGTGAAATCTGCCCCGGTGTCAGATCGATATTGTCAACGGTACTCATATCGAATTCCTGGTATGTAGACATGTAGCTCATTTTGGCCCGTGAGGTTTCACAGCCCAGAATGCTCTTGTTGTAGTTTTGCAGACTCCGGATTAACCAGGCATCAACGCTGTTCGGATAATAATAGCTCTCATCCTCCGCCCCACCAAAAAGGATCACCTCGTCCAGTACACCCCCATAATCCCCGTCAAACTTCACCAGGTTATTGTCTTCCAGGAAATCACGGACCTCGGTATCTCCGCCGTTAACCACAATCCCCGCGGCACTTAAGGCCAGCATTTTACGCAGTTCATCCGGTGGGGTACTGTGGTCCAGCTTATAAAAATCGCATACCTTTATCAGCAGACTGGAGTCTCGAAGCTGGATGCCTGGAAGAATAACGGTAGTAGAGTCGACCCGCGCTCCTGCCAGGGAAAGGCTGTTCAGCATCCCGGCCGGGATTTCCTGTCCCCCGGTTACAATGATGGCAATTCGGTACCCGTTCAAGCGGTTCTTAACCAGAGGGGGGCTTACTGCTTTACTGAATTCCTCATAGTGGCGGCTTATCTCACTCATAAACCGGTTCTCTTCCGCCAGCTCGCTCTCGCGTTCTCTGAGGTCATCAAATTGCGCTTCCAGTTGGGATATCATCTTTTTCTGCTGCTCGATCATGACATCCCCGCCCACCAAAGTGCTCCCGATCAGAATCCCTACTCCTAAAGCAATAAAGATGGCAACCAGTGTGGCTACATGGTAACGGATATCGATCATTTTCAAGTACCCCACTCAATCAGCAAATAGACGGCGGATTTCGTACGAGATGGCTTCCAGGCTTTCTCCCGGGTCAGAGATCCCATATCTCGGTTGTTCATCCGCCTTTTATTCTTACCGTGTTTTGCATACACAGCGCTGTTACATATTAAACAGCAGTTTAAGCTGCAGGATAATTAATCTAAAAAACGGTCTGGTTGAAGGCGCCACCCAAAGTACAATCATAATGGGGATCAGAGCAGCCACCAACAACTGTACCAGGTATTTGGCCTTCAGGTTCCGTGGATAGAGCTGGCTAACTCCCTTGGCATCCACCAGGATGGAACCGACCTTAAGTCGCACCAGGAAGGTACTGGCCATGCCTTTGCGACCTTTTTCCAGGAAATCAACCATGTTGGAATGGGTCCCTACTGCGACAATCAATGAAGCTCCTTTCTCATACGCCATGATCATAGCAACGTCTTCACTGGTCCCGGGCATGGGCAAAACCTTAGCCGGTATTCCCATCTCATTAAGCCTGGCAAGTCCCGGTGCATTACCGTCAGCATAGGCATGCACCACAATCTCGGCTCCCGAGTGCAGGGCAGCGTCGGAAACACTGTCCATGTCCCCCACTATGATATCAGGGGTGTAACCAAACTCAATGAGTGCGTCGGCCCCGCCGTCAACTCCGATAAGCACGGGCTTCTCATCCTGCAAATAACCCCGGATAGCTCGCAGGTCTTCCTTATAGTTTTTGCCTCTAACTACAATCAGTACATGCCGGTTCTCGATCTTCGTCGTAAGATTGGGCAGGTCTGTGTATCCTAAGATGATGTCCTTTTCCCGCCGGGCATACTCCAGGGTATTCTCCACGAAGCTGTCCAGTTCCAGCTTCAGGTTTTCCCGGGCTACCAGCAGTTTTTCCTGAACATCCTCTATCGTTAAGACCTTGCCCTGGGCCACAGTTCGGCCAAAAGCCAGCACTTGACCATTCTTTACTTCGACCAGTGAACCCTCCTTGACCTGATCAAATATGTCGTCTCCTACATTGTCGATGACAGGAATCCCTGCCTTCAGGATCTTGTAAACCCCTTTGGTTGAATACCGTCCAGTTATCGAAGGCTGGGCATTGATAATCACCTGGGGGTGGATCTCAATCAGGCTCTTTGCGGCTACCTCGTCAATATCATCATGGTCAATTATTGCAATATCACCTTTGCGCAACCGTTTAACCAGGTCCTTGGTGCGCCGGTCCAGCCTGGCTTTGCCCTTATGGTACATATTATCACTCTCCAATATACCGGTCAAAAAAAAAGCCTGTATATCAGGCCAAACAGCTATTCTGGTCCGTTAATGCTATGGCAGTAAGAAGCACCGGGAATGATATATCTGATTGGGAAACAAAACAGCGTCTAAAAATTGTTTTCCTTTCTGCACGACCAACCAGGGCGTACAAGGTTGCGTTATCATGACCTTGCCAGCCCCGGTTTTCTTCTTAGTTTTTATCAACTCGATTGGTATATAATTCCCTGCTATTTTGCAAATAAAACACCAGGCAAGCATTATTTTTCAAGTAATCCTATTTCGTACCGAGGTTCCCTTCTGCAATGTTTTTCACACCCTACGTTACTATGGCTCGTGATTGCTCAGCTTGACTTGAACCCGATATATTCAACAGGGTAAATGCGCGATCTTAGCTGACCTTGGTTTCAAGTCTCAGTTTGTCCGCTATTATGGCAATAAATTCTGAATTGGTTGGCTTGCCCCTATCACCGTTGATCGTGTAGCCAAAGAACTTGTTAATCCGCTCCAGGTCACCCCGGTCCCATGCCAATTCTATCGCATGGCGGATTGCCCGTTCAACCCTGCTGGGGGTGGTGTCATACTTGTCGGCAATAGCCGGATAGAGTTCCTTGGTTACTGCACCCAGGTAATTGATTTCTTCTACTACCAGCATTATAGCATCTCTCAGGTATTGGTATCCTTTAACATGGGCTGGAACTCCGATTTCGTGGATGATCCGGGTAACATCAACTTCAAGATCCCTCTTGGTGACGGGAATAACCCGTGGGGCCGATTCCACCCTATCTCTTACTACCTGTCTCACCCGATCCCCCAGTACCTGCAGATTGAACGGCTTGAGGATATAGTAATCAGCTCCCAGCTGGACAGCCTTCTGGGTTATGTTTTCCTGCCCAAAAGCCGTCAGAATGATAACCTTGGGCCTGGGTTTCATGTCAATCATCTTTTCCAGTACCCCGATCCCGTCCATATGAGGCATGATTAAGTCCAAAACCAGGACATCGGTCTCCTTTTTGTTCAGTGCCTCGAGGACCTCCAAACCGTTTGAACAGACATCCACTAATTCAAAGTCAGGGTTATTGGAAAAAAAATCCCTTAAGATGCTACAGAAATCCCGGTTATCATCGGCAATAAGTACCCTAATAGCGCCCGTCATAACAAACCTCCCCATCGTGCATAGACTTGTGAAAAACCTAATTAAGCATTTTCGACGCTCCTACGCATTTCCCTTTATTTTCTGGTAGTTAAAATATCCTAATATATTACAGATAATCGTATAAACTCATGTAACTGTGAATATGTGGCACCAGCGCAAGAACATCGAAGCACAAGCATTAAGCTATTATTTTATGGAAATTTCAAACGGTTTTGGCTTCTCGCATTACTGGGCAATTTGTCGAGAAAAAAATTGGTAATCGGCTGAGTTCATCTCCTCCACCATGGTATCCATGAATATACCGTAACCCTTTTCCGGATTATTCAGAAAGACATGGGTTACCGCTCCGGCAATACGCCCATCTTGAATGATAGGACTTCCACTCATCCCCTGTACAATACCCCCGGTAGCTGACAGGAGCCTTTCATCAACTACACGCAAGATCATGCCTTTACCGTTGTGGCGAAAAGGATATACTTTTTCAATTATTATATCAAAACACTCTATCTGACCATCATTAATAACAGTAAGGATTTGCGCCGGACCTTTCCTGACCTGGTGAGCATAAGCTACTGGCAGAGGACTTGAAAAGAGGTGGTTTTCGAGTTTACCCTCGGTAACTCCAAATACACCGTAATGGGAATTGGATACTATTTTTCCTCTGATAGAACCCTCCCGATCGAAAACCCCTACTTTTTCTCCAGGTTTTCCCGGGCGACCAGGCTGGATAGCCTGAACCGAGGCACTGACAATCCTTCCCTCTCTCATTTTTATCACCTGTCTGGTATCAGAATCCACAATCACATGACCCAGGGCAGCAAAACGGTAGGTATCGGGATCCCACACCGTTAAGGTTCCTACCCCTGCTACCCCATCGCGTACATACAAACCCACCCGGTACCGTCCGGCATCTTCGCAATAGCTGGTTCCCACGGAAATACTCATTTGCTGGTCACCCCTCTTAACCAGCAGCCGGGGTTTCATACCTTTCTGCCCCTGCCTGTCAATCAAATCTGCCAGTTCCAGCTCGGTATGGACTGGTTGACCGTTTACCTCCATAATGAGGTCCCCGATTTCAATTCCCGCCTCGCGAGCCGGGTAGTATTTTTGTCCCTGTGAGCCAATGATTGGCGCAAAGCCAACCACCATAATCCCCTGAGATTGCAACATTATACCGATGGAATGTCCGCCCGGAAGGAGCTGATAAGGTGGCAGTGACTCCACCCGGATTGACTTAAGCGGAATATACCCCCAGAGCTTTACGGTTACGTCGACCCGCCCAGGCTTCATGGCCTTCAGTTGGTACCCGTTCTCTTCGCGATTGACAACCACTGCCTGCTGG
>JBLNCH010000114.1:0-11377 GCA_050260485.1 Bacillota bacterium
TATGATGCTTGCCGGGGAGCGGGGAATAACGATAGATTATCACGACCCGTCTTTCAACCGGGAGGGGAACCCTCCCATGTCATATACGGTGTTACGGGCTCCCTTTGATGAGTGGCTGGCCGGAAAAGCCGAAGAAATGGGGGCTATGGTCGCCTGCGGGATCAGGGTGGACGACCTGATCGAAAAAGACGGGAAGATCGTCGGCGTCATCGCAGGCGAGGATGAGATGTATGCCGATGTGATCGTAGGGGCTGACGGGGTCAACTCCCTGATGGCCCAAAAAGCAGGACTTGTAAAGGACCTTGACTTTCACACCGTCGGGGTAGGGGTTAAGGAAGTGATCGAGCTGCCGGCAAAAACGATAGAGGAACGCTTCAACCTGTTGAACTCTGAAGAGGGTGCCGCCCGGATGATAATCGGCTGTACAGAAGGAATCCACGGGGGTGGATTTCTTTATACCAACCGAGAGAGCATCTCCCTGGGCTGTGTCTTCATGCCCGGCGAAGCCGCCCAGCTTAAGAAATCAGTCCATGAGATATTCCAGAATCTGAAGATGCATCCGGCGATTTATCCCCTGATTGCAGAAGGCGAGACCGTTGAATACAGCGGGCACCTGGTTGGTGAAGCCGGTTTTCGGGGTATCCCCCCCAGGATTTATCGTGAAGGTTTCCTGATGGTGGGTGATGCGGCCGGGTTTGTGATCAATACCGGTTACTCCATCAGGGGTATAGACCTGGCTATTGTCAGCGGTATTGCTGCTGCCCGGGCCATTATACACGCCGCCAATCCGGCGGAGATAGGCCCATTATATATGAAGGAACTGGAACAAACTCGGCTGCTGCCTACCATGAAGGCGGTCGATGGGTACTTTGACGTGTTACAGACTAAATGGCTGTATGACCGGATGCCGGCCCTGGCAAATGCGGTCTTCGGAGTCCTTTTTACCGTGGACGGAAAGATACCGACGAAGGTGACCAGAGGTATAATGGGTCAGATGAAGGCCCATGGAATTTCGCTCTGGGATCTCACCAAGCTGGGCTTCAAGGGGGTTAGACTATGAAGATAGAAAAAGCCGAAGCCGCTCAACTCCTGAGCTTGAACAAATTTAATGTCGACGAGGAAGAGCCGCATATAGTCTTAGACAAAAGGGTCTGCAAGGAGTGCGACGAGAAGCCGTGTCTCTATGTTTGCCCGGCGGTTTTATATAAGTTGGATAAAAACGGGGAGATGTCATTTGATTACGCCGGTTGTCTGGAGTGCGGTACCTGCCGGGTGATGTGCCAGAAGAAGGGGATTGTAAAGTGGGAGTATCCCCGGGGCACCTTCGGCATCAACCTCCGCCACGGCTGACAAACAAGGGGACGGCAGACCGTGTGAAAACTGGATATGTTGCGTATTACTATACATGCTATGCATATTCGCCATCTTGCGGCTCGCTCCTATGTTCCTCGCCTACATCCCCGCAACTCGTTTTTCTTTGGGCGGGACAGCCGACATACACGGCGTCCATACCGCGGATGTCGGTATTTCGCCATCCGTGGCGAAATAGTCCTGCCATGGACTCAGAATAACTTTGTTGGGGGATGTAACGGCTCGTTACAACGTCGCTCACTCGCAAGCCAGCGAATATGTGAACCCTGCGGGTTTATGTATATTTATACTTTCGCCCTGAGTTTTAACACAGTCTGACGGTTTTCTTGTTTGCGGAAGATGTTGAATAATTGCCATAGACTTTGCGGTCTTTTATCGTTGGCGACATAAGAATAATTATGTAAACGATAGTTATTGGAGAGGGGTGAAATTTCCAAACCAAAACCGCTGTCGACCTGAAAGTGCTGCTGATGAAGATTAACGGTGCAGAAAGGCCTCATAGAGGTTGTGGTGTTCGAGCAAATATTAAAAAGTATTACCAGAGGCAGACCCGGAATGTAAGCGGGCATCAATGCAGGGAACATTAAGGTGACGGTCAGTTATGGAATTATCGGAAATGAGCAGTAATCAATAAAAAAAGGGGAGGGTTTTTGCATGTGGTATATGACGGAAGAACGTGAACTCATGAGGAACATAGCCCGGGATTTCGTGGAGCAGGAAGTTAAGCCGGTTGCTCTGGAACTGGACAAGAAGGATGAATTCCCGCTGCAACTGCTGAAGAGAACCGGTGAACTTGGATTTTTGGGGATTACTTTCCCCGAGGAGTACGGTGGGCTCGGTGGAGACTGGACGACACTGGCTCTGGTAACCGAGGAGATATCGAAAGTGTCACCCACCCTGGCGGTCGTAATGGGAGCTCATGCGGTTCTGGCAGGTGGTATCCTGAACGTTTTGGGATCCCCGGAGCAGAAACAGAAATACCTGACACCCGCCGCAAAGGGAGAGTTGATCCTCGCCATGGCCGGTACCGAAGCAGCGGGAGGAGCAAATTACGGAGAGTTTACAACCCGGGCGGTTTTGGATGACGACCAATGGGTGATCAATGGAACCAAGCTGTTCATCACCAACATACACTATGCCGACCTGTATATTGTGGTGGCGGTAACCTCACCCCCGGATGCCCCGAAAGCATCGCATAGCCTGTTCCTGGTGCCTAATGGAACTCCCGGATTGCAGTTTGGCAACGCCGAAAACAAGATGGGATGGAACGGCTCCAGTACCGGAACCGTGTATCTGAGAAACGTCCGCGTACCCAAGGAAAACATGTTGGGACCGGAAGGGAAAACCATGCTGCCCTTCTTCTTTGGTGCCACCGATGAGTTCATGATCTGCGGACCGATGGCCTTGGGCATGGCGGAAGCCTGTTATGAGAAAGCATTCAAGTTCGCCCAGGAAAGGATGCAGAGCGGCAAATCCATGTATGACAAATACCAGGTGGTTCGCCACAAGCTGGTCAATATGTGGATCGAGATTCAAGCCCTGCGCGGCATGGTTTACTCTGCCCTTGCCAAAAAGGATTCCGGTCAGATGATACTGGGCGAAGGACGGGCCTTAAAAATCAAGGGTTACCGGGTGGCTGAATATGTGGCCAACGAGGCGATCCAAATACACGGCGGTTTAGGAACCATCGTTGATACCGGGATCGAGCGTTTCTGGAGGGACGCCAAGGTTCTGGCGATCGGTGGTGGCTCGATCGAGGCGTTAACCGAGGATATCGCCGGAATCCTGAAGCGGGAAGCCAGATAGATCTGCGGAAATATGCAGAAAACATTAAGCAGGGGGCACTCCCCCTGCTTAATTATTACGGATACCTAATGCCGGCTGATGGCTTGATAAGAGAGCTTTAACACGCCAACTGCTGTTACAAAGTTCTAAACGGAAATGCTATTCCTGACCCGCTTGGTCTTGAGCGACCTCCAAGGCGATGGACATGCCCGTGGATTCGCTATCGTAAGTCACCGTGATCTTGCTTGAATCATCTGAACTCGCGGTGTAACTCTGGGTTGAATCCATATTAAGATCTACCGGGTCGTTGGTAAATCCACTCTCTTTCAACTCTTCAAGATACCGCTCAAAGTCCTGTTTTTCCACATCTTCCAGGGCAATTAAACATGTTGCTTCGGTATTCATAACTGAAACCAGTGTGCCTTTTTTAAACTCCGGGATAAGAGCACCTGCTCCACTATCCGGCCATTCAGTACCTCCAATACTGAATTCACCGTCCTTACCCTTGATAGTCATCTTATCGCCATCGATTTCAACATCTGCGTCACCACCAACTGCCTTGTCAAGAACGCCCTCAGTTACCTCTTCAGAAATCTTTTCATTTACCTTATCGCTAACACCACATGATACCAGGGATAGCATCATTAATGTACTAATCAGGACCACAATGATTTTCTTAAGCAACTGAATCCCCTCTTTCTTTCGAATTCCCGCAGAACGTTTCTCGGTTCCCCAATGGGTTATTTTAAAATTGTAAATCTGCCGATGATAGGAAGCGGTTTGACTTTTCCGCCAAATCCATTAACCAGTCCCATGATGACTAAGACCAGAACGGCAAATGCAAATACCGGTAATAGCAACCACCCAATTATCGGTATTATAGACAGGATGAAGCTGCCCACAAAGCTCACGATAAGCAATACCAAACCCTGGTTGGCATGATACCGGCCGTATTGGGAATCGGGGCAGGCCAGTAACGGCAGGAAGAAAATAAGATAAGCTAGTGCGGCCATAGTCTTGTTCTTTTCAATATCTGCCTGGTCAATTTTCGGTATGGTGCTAGTCACCGTTTGATTTTCAACGTTAGGATCTGTCATAATAAACCTCCCGTTATTATTGATTCCACAGCAAACCTGGAGAAACTATTTGAATGTGCCAGGTAATACAAACCTCGAGGTAACATTACACTCCGCCGTAAGGCGACTGCGTAAGGCGGAATAACGGCCGGATTAACACAGCCATGCAAATCGATGCCCCCTTTCCAAAAAATAAGAAATTGGCCTGCTCAGTTTGAAACCTGGTTAAGCACACATTCAAACAGGTACAACTGGTGGTGAATCATGTTGAGTACATTTACAAGCAATATATGTTATTCTGATATGTAAGTAATCACTCTAAAGGTGATCAATAGCGCAAAAGTGAAAAATCACCCTAAGGGTGATAGCCGGATAATCCATTAAATCGTTCCCGAATCTGTCCTGGGCACAGCGGAATTTGGTTATTGACCGGTCCGGTTTATTACTCCGGTTGCAGATCAGGTCCAGAATGTGTTGCTAACAGGAGGGAAGTCTCTACATGAAAAAGATCCTCATGGTATTAACATTAGTAACCCTGCCGTTTCTGGTTGGCTGCGAAGGCATTGGCACTGTGAGTTCTGAAAAACCAGTGACCCTTACACTTTGGCACAACTATGGCGGTCAGTTAAAGGACACCATGGACGAAATGGTCGATGAGTTCAACGAGACCGTAGGTGCAGACAAAGGCATTATAATTAACGTTACCTCAATCTCCGGCAGTGCAACACTCCATGAAAAGCTGACCATGGCCGCCAATGGTGATCCGGGGGCGCCAGCCCTGCCTGATATCACAACCGCCTATCCCAAAACAGCACTAATTTTAGCCGAGAAGGGACTGCTGGTGGATCTTGATCAGCAGTTTACCTCCAAAGAGCTTTCTGCTTATATCCCAGAATTCATTCAGGAAGGTCGGATAGCGGGAGGTAAACTATATGTATTCCCCATTGCAAAGTCAACGGAAGTCCTGTTTGTAAACAAGACCTTGTTTGATAGATTCGCCAAGGATACGGGAGCAAGGCTCGAGGATCTACGGACTTTTGAAGGCATTAAGCGAACCGCTGCACTCTATTATGAATGGACTGACAGACAAACACCTGCTGTTTCCCATGACGGTAAGATGTTCTATATGCCGGATTCACTCTTTAACCTGTCGCTTATCGGGTGTCAGCAGTTGGGTACCGAGTTTATCAAAGACGGTCAATTCAATTTAAACACCCCGCAGTATAAAAAAGTGTGGGATTTCTACTATAAGCCTGCTGTATTAGGCCAGATGGCAATTTACAACGGATATGCCACCGATCTTGCCAAGACGGGTGATATAATTTGCTCAACCGGTTCAACGGCAGGTATATCGTTTTTCTCTCCTACGGTTACATATGCGGACAATACAACGGAACAAATAGAAATGGTCATCCTCCCTTACCCGGTGTTCGAAAACGGGGAAAAGGTGGCCATACAGAGAGGCGCCGGTATGAGCGTGATCAAGTCTTCCAAAGAGAAAGAATATCTGGCTGGCATTTTCCTGAAGTGGTTCACGAGTCCTGAAAACAACTTGCGCTTTGTCTCGTCTACCGGATATTTCCCGGTAACGAAAGAAGCTTTTGGTGAGCGTCTGACGAAGCAGATATTGAAAACCAAGGATCCGACAATCAAGAACCTTTTAAAGATATGCAGGATAATGCAGCAAGAATATGCGTTTTATATACCACCATTGTTTGAGGGAATTGATGAATTAGAGGATCAGTACGAAACTCAATTAAAGGAAGTGGTTGCCAAATCAAGAGCTGAGTATATGGAACTCGTTGGAATCAGGGATTCAGCCACCGCTTATGAGAGTGCATCAACAGCGGTATTTGATGAATTTAGGCGGAGTTTGCCATAGTCCTATACAATAATAAAAGAGGCTGCTTCCATTGAAGGGTGTTAGATTCAATAAAATTCAGGCAATAAGAGAAGCGGTTCAGCGAACAGGTACCCATGGTATGTCCATGGGTTTCAGACTATTCCTGTTTTTGATTGTATTGGTCATAACCATAATACTTGGACTAATCGCAATTTTATTCATTACCGGAATCTTTACGGCCGGGCTGTCAGAAAGCCAAAAACTGGTGGAAAACGAACTGATCCATGCTTCGCAGGGAATATCCGAGCAGTATGGGGCTCTCTCGATACATGCCATTGAGTTTGCGAAGGAATTATCCCGGAGCATTGAGGAAAACGCTGAAAGACGGGGTATAAATCTATCTGAGCTGCAGGACCACCCAGAGGTCCTGGAAGATATCATAGCCGCTGAATTTGATCGCACATTATTTATGCTGGAGAAAGCCCAAAGCAGTGGTGCTTTTTTTATTTTGAATGCCACGGTTAATCCGGCTCTTGACAAGGCGGAGTTTTCCCGGGCCGGTCTGTATATTAAGAACATGGAACCCAATATCCTTAGCTCATCTTCCCCGAACTACATCGTATTCCGTGGCAGTCCCATAATCAGCCGGAAAAACAACCTGTCTCTCCATACACAGTGGAGCATGGAGTTTGATGTCAGTGAGGCTCCCTATTATCACCGTCCCATCGAAGCAGCCCGATCGAACAGACAAATGGAGTTATCTCGTCTCTACCATTGGAGTGCGCCCGTTAAACTTCCCAATGCCAGCGAGGAAGTAATGCTCTGTTCAGTTCCCTTAATTGACTCCCAGGATAATGTCTTTGGGGTTTGCGGTTTGGATATCAGCGCTATGTTATTTAAACTGTCCAACATGCCGAATAATCGTACCTATACGCGCCTGTTCTGCATGCTCTCGCCAATCGATGGAGATAGAATTAAACTTAACCAGTCCATGTTCGCCGGCGGTTTTTCCGCCAGAAACTCAATAAGAGGGCAGACCCTCAAAATCTCACAAGAAAAAGGATTTTTTACTTCTTACGCAGAGGAAAACCAACCCAGGTTACTGGGGTTGCATAAGCCGGTGCATCTATACCCCAAAGGTTCAGCCTTTGCTGATGAACAATGGATAGTGGCCATCATGATTCCCAAAGAAGATGTGGTGGCATCTATTACCAGACTGAACCTGTTACTGATTGGCGGGTTAATGACTCTAGTCCTTGTGGGTATAATAGGATCCCTGGTTTTGAGCAGGAAATATCTGCAGCCAATTACCCAAGGATTAGACATAATCAAATCTACGGACCTGAGCACCGCCTCAAAAACCAGAATATCAGAGCTGGATGATCTGATTGAATACCTCGCCTTACATAACCGGGAACTATACGAAACGGCAAGACAGGAAAACCTTTCGCTTGCCATTCTTGATGAATTCCTGGAAAACGCGAAAAAACTTACCCCGGCAGAGCGTGCAGTCTTCGATCATTATCGTAACGGTCGAACTGCCAAAGAGATTAGTGAGTTGCTGAACCTGAGCATAAACACAATAAAAACCCACAGCAAGCACATCTATGCCAAGCTCAATATCACTTCCCGCGAGGAACTCCTCCTGTATGACAACCTGCTTAAAGAAATAGGGAGAGAAATTGAATAGCCCGGGCCATATTGTGGCAGAAGATCATATCTGTTTGCCTATGATCTTGATCTTGGTGCGGGCTGTTGATTCCGAACATGAACATGATTCCAGGAGAACGGGTCGTTACAATGTAAGGATGGCGAAGCGATTGCTGCCGATCAGGGTGAAGCGATCAGAAGAAACCGGAATTCGACTTCCGTCAAGAGGTAATGGATTGAGGAATGAGAACGGTCGAGGTTAAAATTTTCTAATAAGATCGAATTAAAAGGGATTGTTCGTGAGGCAGAGAATAATCAACCCATATCACCATAATGAATGAAAGGAGTACGTCAAATGATCCAGTGGAGAGACGAGTTTGCGCTGGGGGTACCTGCCATTGATGAGCAGCACAAAAAACTGTTTGAGATTGCGAACCGGGCTTATTCGGTACTGAAAAACGAGCTGCTGGTAGACAAGTATGACCAGATCGTGGACATATTCGATGAACTAAAGGACTACACGGTCTACCACTTCGGCTACGAAGAGAATTACATGAAAAGCATTGGTTATAGACGGTTTCTGTCCCACAAGGTGCAGCACGATGATTTCATTCAGAAAATAAACGAGGCCGATCTGGATAAAATTGACGAGAATCAGGAGAAGTATCTTATTGACACCCTTGAGTTTGTGGTGGATTGGATTGAAAAACACATTCTGGGGGTAGATAAGAGAATCGTTCAGGACTAGCGAGATTGGCTACGGTCTCCGCTGCCCCGGTGATTTTTAATAAATCTTCAAATATAACCGTGAGCTAAACGAGCGTCATGATAAAGAAATAAGAAGCAGAATCTCGATACGTACAAGAGACCCAAAATAGTTGGTGAAAAAGTCCGTTTGCTTCCCGGTCGCCGCATTGGACTTTTTCACAACATATCTAATTCAAACCGCATTCTGGTTTTTACATAATCGAAGGGGAAAAGTTGGTCTGCGATAAGGCTGTGCTGTCAATGATGGTATCAAGTTATTTTTATCCGCGTCTTACCTTTCGGGCAAAGATCGGATTCATCGCCATATACTCCTCGCCCGATTTCTGCTGGCTGTCCAGTCGTAAATCATTAACCTGATCATAATTCTTCTCCAGCAGGCGGACCAGGTCTCCGTTAATCGCTCTGCTGTGAGCCATTTTATACATAATTTCAAGGCTTTTCCCTTTTTCCATGGGAGGACGGTAAGGCCTTTCCTCGTGTAAGGCCGTAAAGATGTCGGCTACGGCCATAATCTGTGAGCCGAGGGGCAAGCTGGGTTCCGGTATTCGAAAGGGATAACCGGTACCGTCAAGGCGTTCGTGGTGAAAAGCGGCCCAGCGATTTATAACGCTTAATTCATCAATGTGCTCCAGAATTCGGTAGGTATAATATGTATGTCCGTTAATCACCGCCCGTTCATACTCGGAGAGCGGGCCGTTCTTTTCCAGAATTGAGGTGGGTACACTTAATTTGCCCAGATCATGAAGATAACCGGCCATTAACATCATGCGGCATTCCTGCTCCGAAAAACGGGCTAATTTTGCCAGGGCGGATGCTGAAGCCGCCACTCCGCTGGAATGCCTGGCATTAAGCGGGCTTCGAAAGTCAACGATCCGTGACAGGAACCTGCTCCAACTTAGAACCTCTGCTTCATCCATTTCTACTAGTTTTCCCTTGAATAAACGAGAGCTTACATCCTGGGTTGACTGGCAAGTAATATCCAGCCAGAAGTATTCGTGTTCAGAAATCTCCAGGAATGCGTCAACATATTGAGGATGGAATACTGTTCCCCGTCCGGTCTTTACATAATCAATAATCCGGTGTCGCTGGGGCAAGACCTCTTCGTTCTCATCAATCATTACTGCAATCCGGTCAGCCAGGTGAATGATGTGACTGGCCTCAGGAACCTGATTCTCTTTCTCGTCAGGCGGTGATGCTGATTGCCAATGCCGGTGGTGATAGCGGATTAGGGGCGCCAGTCTGCGTAACGGGGCAAAGTGCTCCAGGAAGAGCGCTCCCACGATGGAATGGTCGTGGATATGCTCATTTTCGAAACGAAGGTCATGAATATTTTCCTCAAGAGATACTGCACCAATGTCATGCAAACCTGCAGCCAGAGCAACGGTTAATGTATCGTCCTCATCTAATACCATCGTTTCACAGATGCGTTGACTGATATATGCAACCTGATTGTGATGACGGGCTATGGTGGGACTTACCAGCCTCAAAGCATGAAAGGTACAGTTGACCAGATCACTGAGTTTAATGGTAAAATTACGCAGTCTCATAACTTGCTCCAATTCAATACCATTAAGGAATATGGCAATGATATTGGCCTTAGTATCGGAATGGGTAATAATCCCTTTATACTAAGAATAACTGATAACATCTTACATGTCAGCAGATCTGTCAAAATCATTGCCAATGGCAGATTTATCTGGCTTGTACCTTGGCTCGAAGCCGGGGATGAGGAAACATTGGGTTTTTTGCAGGCAGGAAGTTAAGTCAGGTCGGCAAAATCGGCTTTGACAATATCCAGCAAGGCTTTGGTGGGGAGGGTCACCTGCAGGCCAACCTTCCCGGCACTGACGGTGATCAGTTTCAACTGCTCCGCCCGGTTGGCAACGGCGGTTGTGAACCGCTTTTTCATACCGATGGGAGAACAGCCACCCTTAATATATCCTGTCACCGGAGTGATATCCCGGGCCGGAATCATAGCTATATTCTTTTCGACAAAATGCCTGGCTGCCTTTTTCAGATCCAGCTCACAATTCACCGGGATAACACAGACATAATGCTCACCACTTGCCCCCCGCACTACCAGGGTCTTAAAGACCTCCCGGGGGTCCATCCCCACCTGTTTTGCAACCGAGATCCCATCCAGGAAACCATCGGGAGCGTCGTAGGTGCGAACTTCATATTCAACATGGTGAGAGTCTAGGATGCGCAGGGCGTTGGTTTTTGGTATTTTGTCTTTCGCCATTATTAACACCGTTTCCTATGATGACGCGAAGGTTACAATGCAATGCCCGGTTTCGACACACAATTTGAACCTTTATTCTAATATTAGCATACCTTCACTTCATACTTCAGCCGGCGTCAGTTCAGGCAGGCCGGTAAATTTCAACCAACTTTATAATCCCGTACGCGATCAGGGCGTAAACGATCATCGCAATAAGGGTAGCTGGTTCCAATACTGACTGAGTCTCGATCCCATGAGTAGAGGGCGAGCGAAAAACACCCATAAACGGCATAATAAATGCCTGGGAAACCGAATAGATAAAGGAAACGAATATACTTCCTGCATTAGCTCCCAGCAGTTTTAGCAGGAGGCGAAAGGCCAACAGGGTTTCCAACAGAGCCAGAACCCAATAGATCATTTTCTTCGTCTTCATGCCCTCGGGCTCACTGACCGTAAAGTCCGTCACATTTTTAACCTCCTTCCGCTAAGATGTCACCTTAAGTTTGTCACAATTGGCTACCTCTTATGACATGTTGAATGTCAAAAAATAGGCATAAATTCTTGAGTTAAACAGCCGGTGAGCAAAAATCATACACGGTGCAGCGCGGGAAAGCTGCTCAGTAGTCCCCGGGGACGTTCCTAATATTTCGTCTGGAAAGATAT
>JBLNCH010000115.1:0-3792 GCA_050260485.1 Bacillota bacterium
GGAACAGGAGATTTCCAAGCTGTTAACCGATTTGAAGGAGCAGCGCTTTCAGGCACGGGCGGAAAAGGAGGCTGCCAGAAAGCTCCAAAAACAACTGCAAGAAGAAAGAGAACTTCTCCAACAGAAGACCTTGGAAATGGAACAGGAAAAGGAGCAACTCCTTAATCAGATACAGATTGAAGCGTCACATTACCTGGAATCCGTGCGCAACGAGATCGACAGCATATTGCTGGATCTCAAGAGGAGAGCCCGTGAAGCCGAGGCCCCCAAATGGCATGAGATCGAAGAGATGAGGAAACGTTATCAACGGGCGGTACCGAACCTTGGTTTTCAGGGTGCCCTCGATTCAAGACCTGCGAGAGGCAAAAAAGCGCAACCGGGGGACTACGTCGAGATCAAGAGTATTCGCCAGAAAGGCTACGTGCTTGAGGTCAATCAGGATGAGGTGGTTGTTCAGGTAGGGATAATGAAATTAACTGCTCCAGAGAATGATGTTGTTGTCAGGTCCTCTCCCGAAGAGATTTATTCCAGGCAAAGAAACCGGAGCTATTTCGAAAACCGCAAGAACATCCCCACGGAGATCAACTTGCGAGGGATGTTGGCCGATCAGGCCCTGGATGAGACTGATAGGTACGTAGAGGAAGCTTTTTTGGCGGGGCTGGATAAGGTCCGGATAATTCACGGCAAGGGAACTGGTGCCCTGCGCCGGGCGGTTCGTGAACACCTATCCGGTCACCCCTATATTAAAGAATTTCGGGATGGAGAAAACAACGAAGGGGGAAATGGGGTAACCATTGCTTACCTGAAAAAGTAGAATCACTTCGAGGTGGCATTGCTGCAAATTTGAAAACGGCGGCTTTTTGACTTAATGCGGAAGCAAAGCCGAACTGACAGTTACTTGATTGATCGTTATTAAAGAGCATTTCCCGGGTGGGCAATAAATCCGGGAAACATCAGGGGACGGAACCGGTATAAAAACTCGGATTCCGTCCCCTTCTCTACGGCTATCGCTTTCGTTAGTCGCCGGCAACCCTTTCCGGACGGGGGCTATCGGTGGGTCTGGTGCTCGGGGAGCGGGCAGTGGCCTAACTGCCCGGGATTATCGATCTCAATCTCCGCAATATATTCGCCGGGGCAGCCCCCGAATTCACCATCTCCGGCTACATTGGCCCGGTATATCCTGCCTTGATGGCGGGGATCAGTACAGACCTTGACCCTTTCACCCATCATCTGGCCGCCATGAATAGAGCAGTATTCTTGAGGCATAGCTCCGGGAGTACCGGGAGCCAGGTCTTTAAGGAAACCTTGTTGCACGGGCGCAGGACACCCAGGTGTGGCTAACTGCCCGGTGTCGGGACATATACTTGCCAGGACATGCAGGTCGCAGGTATCCTGCGGTACATTCTCGGACTTAAGGTATTTTATCATGATATCCTCTTCAGGGCAGGCCGGGGTGGCGACTTTGTTTGATTTCTGACAGACTGCAACCTGCCGGATTCCGGTAGGAACTGAAAAACTCCCCTTTGATTTGGCTACGGCCTGGGACATGGACGCCTTCCAGATGCGAGCGGGGTAAGAACCACCATAGGTGTTACTCATTGTTTCTTCCTGGTCGTATCCCATCCAAACCGCACAGGTGTAGTGAGGGGTGTAACCCACAAACCAGGCATCTTTATCGTTTTGCGTTGTGCCGGTTTTTCCGGCGCACTCGACCCCTGGTATCTGGGCATTGGTACCGGTTCCCGCTTTAACCACCGTCTGCAGCATATCTGTCATCATCCAAGCGGTTTCTTCCTTCATAACCCGCGTGTACTTGGGACGGTACTCGTAAATGGTATTACCGGCGTTATCCTCGATCTTGGTAATCACATGGTGCTCGGCCCGGATTCCGTTATTCGCAAAGCAGCCATAAGCGGAGGCCAGTTCCAGTGGTGACACCCCTTTGGTGATACCTCCCAAAGCCGTTGAGAGGTTAAGGTCATTGACGCGCCCTGCCTTGACTAATGTCGTAATCCCAAGCTTTTCGGCAAACTTAACACCATTCCGGATACCAATCTCATTAGCCAGCTTTACAGCGTACACGTTGACCGACCACTGCACCGCCGTGCGCATGGTGATCATTCCCCGGTACTTTCCGTCATAGTTTTTGGGCGAATAAGTTTTTCCCCCGGCCGAGAATGTCACCGGGGCATCCTCTATTTGGTATTCCGGGCTATATCCCATCTCTAGAGCCGGCCCGTAAACAACCACCGGTTTGAAAGCCGACCCTGGTTGCCGCACCATATCAACCGCACGGTTAAAACCCCTTTGATGGGTATAGCTGCGTCCGCCGATCAGGGAAAGAATTTCCCCGGTCCGGTGATCCAGCAATACCATGGCGGACTGTATATCCTGCCCATTCTTGCTCTTGACCTGGGGAAAACTGCTCGGCTTGGCGTAAGCTTCTTCGGCAGCTAATTGGACCTGGGGATCCATGGTGGTGTAAATTTTCAGGCCGCCCTTATATATTGCGTCCTGGGGATTATCATAAAGTCCTTCTTCTTCCAGAATCCTGTCGGCTTCGTCAACCACGTAATCTACGAAAAAACCGTACCGGTGTGCGGAGTCAGTTGGTTCTTGGAATTCAAGTTTCTGTTTATACGCCTCATCAGCCTCCTGTTGGGTAATAAACCCGCAGTCGACCATGCTGTTAAGCACCACCCGCTGCCTGCTTTTGGCCAGGTCAAGGTTTTTGAATGGTGAGTAGGCGTTCGGTCTTCGGACCAAACCTGCCAGCAATGACGACTCAGCAAGCGTAAGTTGTTCCACATCTTTACCAAAGTACGTCTGAGATGCGGTCTGCACTCCCCAAGCTCCACTGCCAAAATTAATCCGGTTTAGATAAAATTCCAGGATTTCATCCTTGGAGTACTTACTCTCCAACTGAAAGGACATGACCATCTCCTTGATCTTACGTTCCCATGTCTTGTCAGGATAGAGAAAAGCATTCTTGGCCAACTGCTGGGTTATGGTGCTTGCTCCCTGGGCCTTTTTGCCTGTGACGATGTCAATAATGAGAGCCCGGCCAATGGCAATGATGTTGATGCCGTGATGATTGTAAAACTCGCGATCCTCCACAGCAATGAAGGCCTGCTTCAAGTGCTCGGGCATCAGGCTTAATGGTACTTGAATTCGATTCTCCTCAGCATGCAGACTGTAGAATGCTTTGCCGTTCCTGTCATAGAGAGTGGTGGTCTCTGAACCATATAATGTTTCGGGACTCCACGAGGGAATATTGAGGACTGCTCCGACAACTGTTCCCAACACAGCCCCTATCAGAATGACGGCGGTAATTATGGCTGCTGACAACAGCCATTTCCGCGCATCGCGCTTGGAAATCTTCTTCCTGCGTTTAGGCATGAGACTTGCCTCCCAAATGGTCAATTTAATAAGAATTATATCAATATGAACAAAGTCCTGCTTTTAAAAGTTTCCTTCTATCATATAATACTGGGAAATTGCATGGACTGGTTCCTGATCTCTTCCTTAGTACATACGCTGGATACCCATCAAACCTTACCTCAATTCCATGTTCGTCTGCAAGAGGGTTTGCTTGGATTGCCGGGTTAAGCCCTCCTGGGGCCGACTTATTTATAGCCGCGGGGATCCCGGGGACGGTGTGGTGTGTCACCTGTTACACCAGTTACTCCGAGTTATTGATTCCAACGCTGTTAATATAATAATAATTTGCATTGTTAAGCAGGGCTCGGATTGAACCACTTCCTTGATTATGGTATTATTTTGAGACTAAGG
>JBLNCH010000116.1:0-3659 GCA_050260485.1 Bacillota bacterium
TCTTTGCCATCTCTTCATCCAACAGCACCCGGCGCAGGGCCTTGCCCACTGCCGAGCGGGGGAGTTCTGAGCGGAATTCCACCGCCCGCGGCACCTTATAAGGGGCCAGTATCTCCTTACAATAAGCTATGATCTCTTCAGCTGTGGCGGTGACCCCTTCCTCCAGCATGACAAAGACCTTGGGGACCTCACCCCGGTATTCGTCAGGAATCCCGATGGTGATGGCATCCTTGACTTTGGGATGCTGCAGCACGGCTTCGTCGATCTCGCGGGGATAGACGTTGTAGCCGCCAGATATGATGAGGTCCTTGGTCCGGTCAACTATAAAGATGTAGCCGTCCTCGTCCTGGTAGGCCACATCACCGGTATTAAGGTATCCATCCTTGTCAATCATCTTCGCTGTTTCCTCGGCTTCGTTCCAGTAGCCCTTCATGATGAGGTTCGATTTAATGTGGATCTCGCCGATTTGGCCCTGCGGAACCTCGAGGCCGGTTTCCGGGTCCACGATCTTTACATCGGTGTCGACCAGGGGCAGGCCGATGCTTAAGCCCTTCTTGACGCCCATATAAGGATTATTAATCCCCAGTGAAGTGATCTCACTCATACCCCAGCCCTCAACAATGAAAATGTTCAGGTCATTGGCCTTTTTGATCAGGGCGGCCGGGAGCGGAGCGCCGCCGCTGTTCATGATGCCTACAATTTTTCCGAGCTCCCGGGCCCGCGGGTGATTGACCAAAGCGGTAATCATGGTGGGAACGGCCGGGAAATACGGAATATCACCGATCCGGGCCACTGTATCCATAACCTCGTCGACGTTGAAACTGCTCAGTATTATTTGAGTGGCGCGGCTTACCACTGAAAAGCAGTTGGCATATATCTCGCCGTAGACATGGAAGTACGGCAGAACCCCCATGAAGTTGCGCCGGGGAACCGGATACATATCGATTATTGGTTTCAGCCACTCGGCATAGGTGTAGGTTGAACAAACAATGTTGCGATGGGTAAGAACCGCACCCTTGGGAGTGCCGGTGGTTCCCCCGGTAAACTGGATCACCGCCGGGTCCTCCTGTTTGATGGGTAGGGCGGGGGCGGCTTCATTGTCACAGGCGGCAATAAACTCGGAGAAATGGTGCCAGCCCGGCTCCAATCCCAGGCTTTGGGAGGTACTTACCTCGCTATCCTTCATGTAATCGGAAAGTTTGGTGACCAGTATGAAACTGATATCAGTTTCCTGGGATAAGGGCTTAACGGTGGATAGCACCGCGTCGTAGGTTATCAGCCCGGTAATCCCTAATTTGTTCACAATAACCTTGAGCTCGTCTTTGGTGTACATTGGGTTCAGGTTGACGGCAATGGCCCCGGTATGCAGCAGAGCCCAGAAGGAGATCACAAACTGAGGGGAATTCGCTAGCAGGAGGCCGACCCGGTCCCCCTTCTTTACCCCGGCTTCAATCATGGCATTGGCCAGGCGGTGAACCTGGATTTGCAGGTCCCAATAGCTGATCCGGTTCCCATAAAAATCGATCGCCGCTTTATCCGGCTCGACATTGGCAGAAATCCTGAGGATCTCATAGGCAGGGAAACGGGGGAAGGTCAGAGTTGGCCTGACATCGTGGTCATAGTTTTTAATCCACCACCGGCGCTCCAGATCGGGTGACAGTGAATTAGCCATAACCATACCTCCATTCGTATTATTAAAAACATTCTAAATTGAGTATAGTTTTTATTGCTTTGTTACTTCAACTGGATTTTCCGAGTCTTGACCAGACGGGGGCGGGAAGAGATGATAAAGATACCTGTTGTCCGGATGGAAGAGGATAACACTGGTTGTCAGCCGACTGAAAGGAGTGGTTGTTATATGATTGGTACCCTTTGCGGGGATTATATCGGTTCGGTTTTTGAATGGCATAACCACAAATCCAAACAGTTTGATCTGTTTTCCCGGGACTGCAGGTTTACGGATGATTCGGTCATGACCATCGCCACCATGGATGCTCTGCTGAATGATCTGGATTTTGGGCTCTGCTACCGCAAGTGGTACCGGAAGTACCCGGATGCGGGATATGGCAGGAGTTTTCGGGCCTGGGCGGCGGATGACGACAGCCTTCCCTACAACAGCTGGGGCAACGGCTCAGCGATGCGGGTAAGTCCCGTGGGATGTATTTACGACTCTCTGGAACAGGTATTGGCTAAAGCCCGGGAAAGTGCCGCAGTATCACATAACCACCCGGAGGGGATAAAGGGAGCCCAAGCGACAGCCGCCTGTGTTTATTGGGCCCTGCATGGTGAGAAGAAAACATCGATAAAGATGCTGGTGGAGGAGAGGTTCGGTTACCAACTGAATTTTTCTCTGGATGAGATCCGGGAGGCTTACCAGTTCGATGTCTCCTGCCAGGGGAGCGTTCCCCAGGCCATCGTTGCTTTTCTGGAGTCTAGCGACTACGAAGACGCGGTTCGCAATGCCATTTCCATCGGCGGTGACAGCGATACCATCGCGGCCATAGCCGGGGGGATTGCGGAGGCCTTCTATAAAGTTATCCCTACTTGCATCAAAAAAACGGTTATGAGTTCACTGCCGGGTGAGTTCCGGGAGGTGATCGCGTTGTTTTATGCCCGCTGCAAAATGGGAAATTTGCTCCCGTAATCAAAAACGAGGCCCAGGGCGTATAAAACGATGCTGGGCCAGTCCGCACTTAGGCAGTATCCATATTCAGTTTTCGATGCAATCTACCTAATTTGAGCAGTTCCAGAGCATCCTGCGGTAGATAAGTAGTGCCAATGCCGTCAAATACCACTAATCCGTCCAGTTTGGCAGCAACATAATTATACTCCAATCCGGCGAGCCGACAGCTATCCTATGTCTTTTTGTTTGACTTCTATGGATTACAACTGTAATCTTAAATAAAGATTACATTTGTAGTCCATGAGGAGGTTGCATATGAGTAAGGTGCCGCATATATCAGAATCCGAATTAGAGGTCATGAAAGTTCTCTGGGAGCTGGGGTCAGCTACCAGTTCACAGGTGGTAGAGAGACTCCTTTCCCGATCGGATTGGAAACCAAAGACCATTCAAACCCTTATCACCCGCCTGGTCGCAAAAGGGGCCATCAAGGCGGATCCGACCGAAGGCAAGGCTTTCCTCTATTCTCCTCTGGTCAGCGCCGAGGATTACCGGGCCTATGCCAACAGCTCCTTTCTGAAGAAGATTTATAACGGGTCAGTCAACCTGATGCTGGCCAGCTTTGTAAGGGAACAGAGGATATCCAGGGAACAGCTGGAGGGATTGAAAAAGCTCCTGGATGAGGAGGTGTGATGGTGGCGGATGTTTTTCAGACCGTCTTGACGACCTCAATATATGCCGCAGTGGCGGGGCTGGCCATAATTATGCTCAAAGCAGTTCTGAAGAACCGGCTGAACGCCCAGTGGCATTACCTTATCTGGATTGTGCTGATTCTGAAACTTATCATGCCCTTTGGCCCGGCCAGCGCGATAAGCCTGTTTAACATCATCCCGGATATGAACCCGCCGGAAAGTATGAGGGCTCTTACATATCAAATGCCGACGCCAGAAATACCGCCCTCTGCAGCAGGTTCAACAGAAATACAACCCGCACCGATGGTGTATAATCCCGCGGACCAGACAATGGGTAATACAAGGGA
>JBLNCH010000117.1:0-3222 GCA_050260485.1 Bacillota bacterium
CCCATTATCAAGCCAACTGGAACTCCATTATGCCACATATGCAGATCGGAACCGCAGATACCGGTTCGTTCTACCTTTATCAACAGTTTGGAGTCGGTTGGTTGAGGCTGCTCAGCATCGATCACTTTCAGTTGACATTTTCCTTCGATGGCCACAGCTTTCATATTAATAGCCTCCTATCTGCTGGAATCTGATGATCTGCTTCAATACCTGAGGCAAGACATAACCCTTTCCGGTCTGTTTGCTAGCGATAAAATTTTAACAGGTAATGAAAGCGGCTCATCAACCGAAATGCTAAGTATGTCGGCCAGGACATAGATTAGCCCTGCCCAAAATTATAGTCACTATCAACGGATGGTCCTGCTGTTCCCAGCAGATCACTACCCGATATGAGCGTGCATACCGCCATCGATCGGTATAGAATGGCCGGTTATATGATCGGAGGCTTTGGAACAAAGGAATACTACCGCCCCTTTCATATCGTCCGGACCACCAACCTGGCGCAGAGGAGTCTTATCGTAGAATATTTCTTCTCCACCAAGATTAGCCCAGTGTTTCTCGGTCATATGGGTCGGGAAGGGGCCAGGAAGGATAGCGTTGACATAGATCCTGTAGCGACCCCACTTGACTGCCAGGTCCCTAGTCAGGTTGATAACAGCCGCCTTGCTGGCATTGTACGCAACCGTGTCCTGCTCTTCAGGGTAACTGCCGCCCAGGCCGGCTATGGAGGCAATGTTTACTATCTTCCCATAACCAATCTCTTTCATACTGCGAGCACACAGCATGCTTAAGTGGAATAAACCCACCACGTTGACTTCAAATACCCAGCGGAATCTGTCCATAGGGAAGTTCATGGCATCGGCACCCCAGGTGACCCCGGCATTGTTGACCAGGATATCTACTTTACCAAACTCTTTCAATGTGAGGTCAACCAGGTTTTCGATCTCTTCTCCCTTGGATACATCACAGCGGGCTGGAATAGCCTTTACCCCGTATTTTACCAGCTCGTTCGCCAGCGCTTCACACCGTTCAACCTTGCGGGCGGCGACTACCACATTGGCACCCGCTTCGGCTAATGCATTACACATCTGGTTGCCGAGACCAACCGAACCACCAGTAACAATGGCGGTTTTGCCGGATAAATCAAACAATTCCTTCAGGTTCACGAACATACCTCCTCAAAAATAATGATATTCACGGTTACGCCACGAGATCTGGTGCCCCACAACATATTGTTACACTGTGGATGATCATGCCAATAATTAGGTGCCAAATTGGCATGCACACTGGCACTAAAACTGTTTTAATTATAGATTTGTGAGGGCTGAAAAGCAACTGAGTGGGCCATTCTTCAACAATCCTAGGACTGAAAAGAAGAAAAGCGAGCTTAAGAGTCATCCAGAATGTCCAGTATGCTCAGGGGCCACCCAATGCGGCCTCATCCCAGGCATGAAACGAGAATAACCTTTCCAAAACCGCCAAAATTAAACTATAATAATTTGGAGTTTGAAAACGTAATATCTTCAACCAATGCCAACTACACCAAGGAGGATTGCTATGTCTAATAAAGGATCGACCAGCTTTGAAAAGCTGTTTGGCGAAGCCATCCGCGAAATAACCTCCCTCCTCGACCAGTTCAACCAAGTTGACACTGTACTAGGTATCCCTTTTTATAATGAAAAGGAATCCCTGCTGGAAATCATACGGGTGTTATCCAATCCGGAAAACCTGCCATCGACCAATACTCTTATCGCCTGCATCGGGGATCCGGCCGGCCAGGAGATACCGGGAGCCATTCAGGAACTGAACCTGGAAATTCCGCATTTTGAGTACATACTGAAACCGGGAATAAACGGTCGGGGTGCCAGCATAAGGGCACTCATGGAGGTTGCGAATCACCTGGAAGCCGATCTGATTGTGCTGGCAGCTGACCTTAGGCAGGAGCATGGCCGGGGCTTTCGCCCGGACTGGGCAAAAAGACTGGCCCAGCCAATCCAGAAAGATTTTGACCTGGCCCTGGGATGTTTTCAGAGACACCACCTGGAAGACCCGGTAGGTCAGTTGTTTACCGGACCGCTCCTGGAGGTATTTTACGGTTACCGGGTATCCGACCCCACCGTCGGCATCTACGCCATAAGCCATGATCTGATCGAAAACTACTGCCAGGATATCAAGCTGTGGACTGAATTCACCACCGGTTACGGAATCGATCCCTGGCTGCTGACCCGGGCCTTGCGATGGAATAAAGATATCTGTGAGGTCAGGCTGGAATCCAAACTGGCCCGGCCTTCCCAAGAAAAATTGAACTTTGTCTTCAAAGAAAACGCATTGTCACTTTTCGAGTGCATAATCCGGGACGATAAACACTGGATGAACCGTCCCCCGGTATACAGGCACCTTGACACCTATGGACCACCTTTTTCCCAGGATGTGCCCAGCATACATGGTCTCTCATTCACCGACCTGGTCACGTCCTTCAAGGGCAGTTTTTATCAATACGGCAGCCTGGTGGAATCAGTCCTGCCATCAGACATCGCCGAATCGCTAAGGGATGAGGTTCGATTCTCAAACAGCCGTTTCACCTTCGGACCCGGATTATGGGCCGGTGTGGTGTACAGCTTTCTGCTGGCATATGCCTTTAAGAAGCAGATACCATCCAACGACCTGTTAGTCAGCCTTTCCTATCTCTTCAACGGACGTATCGCCGGTTTTCTGGCAGAAGTTGAAGCAGGCCTTTCCATCGCCGAAAATTGGTCCAGCCCGGATTATACTTCATTGGGTTCAGGTTTGGCAGAAACGGCCAAAACCATGCAGCGGCAGGCTTTCCATACGTTGACCGAAGGGTTCTCCAGAGAATGGAAGCAGGCCGCATTCGATGCCCGTCCGGCTATCATACCGGCCCATTATCTGGAATTTATCCCCGGGGTTCCGATAATGCTGCCCAAAACTTTAACCGGTCCCGGAAACATTACCATTTATGCCGAAGAAATGTTTACCCGGCTGCAAAACCGGTACCAGGAGCGTTTCAATAACTTCGTCCATGCCGGATTGAACCTGCCCGATGATGCCGGTTCAGCCGAGCTGGTGAACAGTGTGACCAGGTTTATGGGCGAGCTGGAAGACACTCTGGCGAAGCTGCTTCCAGGTGATCTTTACAGTGAACAAGGAATCGACCAGTTTGTGAAGGGGATATTCAACCTCTTCCCTGTCCCCCGGGTGTTC
>JBLNCH010000118.1:0-2951 GCA_050260485.1 Bacillota bacterium
CCAGCTCCGGCTGAATATCCTTCAGTTTCCCGGCCACGTCCTCAGCCGCATCAACGGGAATTGCATCATAACCCTTCCTCTGCAGGGCTTCGGTCACGGCCATGCCGCTCATCATCGAGACCTCACGTTCCCTGGACAAACCACCCATTAGAACCGCAATACGCATTTGATCTCCTTTCTATCTACCCCAAATTTGTTTTTATCCCGGTTTTAAGCCCCTATCGTATAGATTTAGAGGACAGGCCGGTTCTCATTTAACTACTATACACTATCCGGGACCAATATATTACAACATGCCAGCCATTCGATTATTCAACAGCCTTTTTCACGAAGCAAGGAGTTTAATGCCTCCTCTGGAACCATCGTTCTCCCCAGTTTGACATCCGGGGTGTAAAAGCCATGGTAGTCACTACCACCTGTCACTACCAGTCCTCTTTCCATAGCCATCCTCTCATAATGTATTATCAGATGCCTGCGATTATTTCCAAAGTAGTAATAATAGACCTCCAAACCTACAGGAGCGGCATTAAGAATGTCAATGACCATCTTGTCATCGTGAATCAGTCCCGGGTGGGCTAAAACCGGTACTCCATTTGCTTCCTTAATCAACTCTACTGCTTCAGCCAAAGGATTGCCAGTAAAAATAACATAAGCCAGCCCGTTTTGTGACAAGTAGCGTCGCAGGGTATCAATCGCCTGCTCTTTCGTTCTCAGATAACCTGCGTTAAACAAAGCCCTGATGATATGATTCTTACCAATAGTCCGCCCTTCATTGGCAACTCTATAGAATTGATCTTTATCCAGTTTGAATCCCATCTGATCGAGATTTTCTACGATTTGCAGGCTGGTCTGGTTTCGCAGCTGGCGTATCTCTTCCACCCGGGAACGAAAATCCTGGTTCTCTGTGTCAAAACAGTATCCCAGAAGGTGGATCTCCTTTCCTTGAAAACAGGTTAATAATTCGATTCCGGGAATAACTGTCAGTCCTTCTTGGGCTGCCAGGCCGTAGATTGAATCCATTCCGGCGATGTTCTCGTGGTCGGTTATGCTGATAGTCTTAAGGCCGGCTGATTTCGCTTCATCTACCAGCTTAACAGGAGACGTGGTCCCATCCGAAGCGGTGGTATGAATATGTAGATCAACGGTTGTCTGGCTCAAGTCTCTGTTCCCCGTTTCCTGCAGAATCCTATATTATGATAGCAAACTTCAGGCAAAGTATTCTAATAACTATTATGGGCTTACGCTAAACCTTGGGCCACCCTAATCAGGCGACAACGCCGGCGGAACATAAAGTCCCAGGTGTGTACCTTTAGCTGGGAACTGAAATACTGATTACGCATGAAAAAACCGGGGCGTGTTAACCCCGGTTTTTCGATATTTCTATTGGCAGGGGAGACAGGGATCGAACCCGCAGCCTACGGTTTTGGAGACCGCCGCTCTACCAGTTGAGCTACTCCCCTAAAATCTGCAAGTGTAATCATAACACATGAGCACCCGCTTTTCAAGACTACCGACAAAATCGCCTGTGATATCAACGACTATATTCTACTTGCAGGAACTCTGACCGGCAAGCCTTAAGACGTTCGGCCCTGTTACTCTTTGCTGATTTTTCTGAAGGGTTAATCGGTTGTTTTAGAGAAGAACTGATAACAACTCCAAAGGGTTACGTTTTTTAGACTACGGAGGTAACTCAGGTTTACACCAACTTTAAACTTACCGAGAGGGGGAAGAAACATGACTGAGTTTGCCTACACTTCAGCCACCGAATTAGCGAGGCTTATCAAAAACAAGGAAGTCTCGCCAGTGGAGATTGTTGATCAGTTGCTTGCCAGGATTGAAGCAGTAAACCCCCAAATAAACGCCTTCTGTACTGTAGTAGCTAATCAGGCCCGAATTGAGGCCAAAAAAGCCGAGGAACAGGTGATGCGAGGCGATGATTTAGGGCCCTTGCACGGGGTACCCATTGCCATCAAAGACCTGACATCCACCGCGGGTATTCGCACAACCTATGGTTCTCTGGTTTTTAAGGATTACGTCCCCCAAAAAGACGCGATCTGCGTGCAGCGTATTAAGAAAGCGGGAGCGATTATCCTGGGAAAGACCAACACTCCCGAATTCGGCCACAAAGGGACCACCGACAACCTGTTGTTTGGAACCACCAGGAATCCGTGGAACCTTGAATTGACCTCAGGAGGCTCCAGCGGAGGTTCAGCCGCAGCCGTAGCCGCAGGATTGGTTCCGTTTGCCGAGGGTAGTGACGGGGGTGGATCAATCAGGATTCCGGCGAGCTTCTGCGGTGTTTATGGCTTTAAACCGACCTATGGTCAAATCCCTTATGATGGATACCCGCATAACATGTTCTGGTCCCAGGCTCCGTTCCTGCATTTTGGACCTATAGCTCGAACCGTAGAAGATGCCGCTCTCCTTTTCTCGATTATGAACGGTTACCATCCCCGGGACCCATATTCCCTCCCCGATACGGCTGAGGATTACCTGAGCGAAATCAAAAAAGACGTAAAAACCCTGCGTGTGGCGTATAGCCCTGATTTGGGGTTTTATCAGGTGGACCCACGAGTCCGGCAAACAATTGAGAAGGCGGTTAAACGGTTACAGTCTCTCGGTGTTCAGGTTGACCTGATAACAGTTGACCTGGGCTCCAAAAAGGCCTTCGAAGAAGCGTTTGAGATCATGTGGTATGTGCAAATAGCTTCTGCCTATGCTCCTTTGCTGGCCGAAAAGAGAGAACTGTTTTCCAAAGCCATCGTTAGTATGCTGGAGGCCGGAAAGTCTATCAATGCACTGGATTACAAAAAGACTGAACTAGTCCGTACCGATATCTGGTACCGGCTGCAGAAAATTTTCGACAACTATGATCTGCTCCTCTGCCCCACCCTGGCGGTGCCGGCTTTTTCACACCAGATAAGGGGACCAAAGGAGATCAACGGAGTTAA
>JBLNCH010000119.1:0-3590 GCA_050260485.1 Bacillota bacterium
CTGCTGGAAACTGAAGCCGGCTCGCAAAGCGTTAGCCATGACAGTCAGCGCATCGCCCAACTGCTGGTCAAGTTTATGCCGTCGGCCGTCTACGCGGCTCTGCAGGTAAAGCTTGGGGACCACAGCCCCCAGTATCAGCAACAGCAGAGCCAGGGGCAGGTTAAATGTCAGGACCCAGCTTAAGGGTGGCACCACCAGAACCAGACCGCCCCACAGAGTCATATATTCTTCACCTTTTAGAGGAATACCGGCCTGCAGCAGGTCGTGCTGCACCTTTTTGGTATAGGAACGGGAAGCGAAGATGCGTGAAATACTCTTTAGCACCCGCCTGAGGTTTATTCGCATTTTTTCCTTCTCGTTATCATCCTGGTTCCGGCTTTCCATGTAGCTGAACAGCCTCTTCTGAACCTGTTCCTCCCGGTTTAACCTACCACCCATAGCCAGCACCAACGACATTACAGCCAGACAAACCAGCAGAGTTATAAGAAGATCCAAGCTCGCACCTCCTTACCTGCCTATACTTAATCTCCGACAACTATTTCCCTGGCCCTCACAGAATCGTACATACTCTATTGAGGAGACAGGAAGACTGTCCTCTTGCCTTCATTCCTCACAGCTCAGGATCGAAGATGTCCGCCGGCAGGAAAATGCCCTCAGCGGCCAATCTTTCCACCAGACGGGGGCGTATCCCGGTGGCCCGGTGCCTGCCGGTCACCTTGCCCTTATTATCCAGACCGCTTTGTTCAAATATGAAAAGATCCTGTAAAACCACCATATCCCCTTCCATTCCCAGCACCTCGGTAATTCGCATTATTTTACGGCTCCCGTCCCGCAGGCGGCCCTGGTGTACGATCAGGTCGATGGCTGAAGAGATCTGTTCCCGTATTGCCTTGACCGGCAGTTCCATCCCGGCCATGAGGACCATGGTTTCCAGGCGGGAGATCATGTCGCGCGGGGAGTTGGCATGTCCGGTGGTCAGTGAGCCGTCGTGTCCGGTATTCATCGCCTGCAGCATATCCAGGGCCTCACCGCCACGGACCTCACCCACCACAATCCGGTCAGGTCGCATGCGCAGGGCGTTGCGCACCAGGTCGCGGATGGTTACCGCTCCCTTGCCCTCAATGTTTGGAGGGCGGGTTTCCATTGAGACCACATGTTCCTGGTTCAGTTTAATCTCCGCCGCATCCTCAATGGTGATAATGCGTTCATGCTCCGGTATAAATGATGAGAGTACGTTCAGGGTACTGGTTTTACCGGCACCGGTCCCCCCGGAGACCACAATATTCAGACGTCCCTTGACACAGGCCTCCAGCATCCTGGCCATGGCCGGATTTAAGGTCCCGAACCGGATCAGATCCTCAATGGTGAGCGGAACCGAGGAGAATTTGCGGATTGTCACCACCGGACCGTTTAAGGCCAGCGGGGGGATGATGGCATTCACCCGGGAGCCGTCAGGCAGGCGGGCATCGACCATAGGCATGCTCTCGTCAAGCCTCCTGCCCAAAGGCGATATAATTTTGTCTACTACATGAAGGACATGCTCATCATCCCGGAACCGGGTAGAGGTGAGGATTATCTTTCCCTTTTTCTCCACATAAACCTGGTGGGGACCATTAATCATAATTTCCGATATGTCATCTTGAGCTAAATAGGGTGATATTGGGCCGTACCCCAGAATCTCATCCATCAGTTGCTTTATGATATTCTCCCGCTCGACCCGGGAGATCGTTATCGCTTCCTTTTCCAAATGCTCCTGGCTTAAGCGCTGAATCTCGTCTCTCACTTTGGTGTCACTGCCAGTGCGATCCGCGGCGACATCCCGCAATAACCCGGTATCCAGCTCCCGGATTATCTCGCGGTGCATTACATGGATAAGCTCCTGATACTGCGGGGCTGTCTTCTTTTCAGGACCGGACTTTCCGTTGCTTTCCGGCATTGATGCTTTCTCGGCTTCCAGTCTTTTGAGCAGAGAAATGGCTGATCACCTACCTTTCGAGCAATGCCAACCGTTCCCGCCGCCGGCTGAAGATACCGCCTCTCTTGGGGACGCTTTCTGTTTTCACCGTGCCGTTTTCCAACCGCCCTACCAGGGGCAGGAGCGATTGGATACTCCTCGACATAGGTGCGTTAGGATCCATTAGCACGAACGGTACTCCCCGATTCATGGCAGTCATCACCAGCTTGGCATCATTGGGAAAACTGGCATTTATCCGCATCTCCATGGATCGCTCTACATCCTCGTCCTCGATGCCAAATCCACCCCCGGAACGGTTTAACACGAGTTTCATTTTCGGCTGGATGGAAAGGGTTTTGGCCAGGTCCAGTGCACGCTTATTATCCTTAAGGGATGGCAGATCAGGAGTTAAGACCATCAGAATTGAATCTGACCGATCAAAGGCGGCCAGCGTCATATCGTTGAAAACCGGCGGGGTATCGATCACAATGTAATCGTGAAAGCCGGTGAGAGCCTGCAGGACTCTAGTTACCCCTTCATCGTTAACCAGTTCCGCCAGCTCCGGTTTGTTAGGAGCGGCCAACACATTAACACCGTTTCGCTGGTAGAGGTACGATTCCAGGAGCTCGCGGTCCAATTCATCGTTTTCCTGCATTAATTCGGCGATCGTGCGTTTGGGGTGAATGTTCATCATAACGGCCACATCCCCGAACTGCAGGTCCAGGTCCACCAGAGCCACCCGTTCTCCGGTGCGTTGAGCCAGAGCCACCGCCAGGTTGACCGCAATCGACGTTTTGCCGACCCCTCCTTTGGCACTGAAGAGGGATATGATCCGCGGCTTGTGGGTAGGGATAACCGTTTGGGGTTCCTGACGCTGTGCCTCCCAGCGTTTTTGGTTGATCTCCGATACCCGTTTGATGGTGGAGATGAGTTCATCGGCGGTAAACGGCTTGATCATGTATTCCCGTGCTCCCGCCATCATTGCTTTTTTCAGGTACTCCTGCTCCCCCTGTACCGAAACAACGATAACAGCCATCCTGGGAAAACGGATGGTGAGCAGTTCGGTTGCCTTGATGCCATCCATTACCGGCATGTTAATATCCATCAACACCACATCCGGTGCGGTCAATTCGGCCATTTCCAGGGTTTGCTCGCCATCGGCCGCTTCACCCACCACCTGTATTGATGGATCCAGTTCCAACAACATACGGATGTTTTCCCGGGTTTGCTTGATGTCGTCGGCAATCAGTACCTTGATCTCCTTCATTGTGTTTCCTCCTCTACCCTCGGTGACAGCCCTTATCACCGATTTCGGCACAGCTCATAGTTTTTATCACTCTTAACCGGTCTAATAGTCACTCAGGTAACATGGTTAGAATCAGCTTAAATCTGAAACTTTATCTCAGTAACCTGCATCCTTGGTCAGACTCAGGGTGTTAACCGCCCATAGGCGGGATTAATCTTCAGCTTCCTACTGCGACGCTGCCGGAACCACCAGTTTTGGCAATTCCATGGCAGGAATAGCAGGGACATCCCTCTCACCCGGAGGCCGGAGCATCAGCCTGATATCACCACGTTCGGCAGCCATAGCCAGGACCAGGGCCTGCTGCGGTTGTACCGCCAGGGTCAGAGTTTT